>JASJCW010000361.1 GCA_030065265.1 Prochloraceae cyanobacterium | reverse complement strand
AAATATTGCAGACCCGAATGACTACGAAAATAAGTTAATTAATATTCCAGGTTCAATTCAACCTCACGGAATGTTAATTGCGCTAAAAGATCCAGAATTAAAGATAATCAAAGTTAGCGCAAATACAAAAGAATATCTGGGTATTCCAGCCGATGAATTATTAGAAAAAACGTTAAAGAGCTGTTTAAATATAGATCGAATCGAGGCGATCGCCGACTTTTGGCAAGAAAAATTTGCAAGCGTTAATTCTTTAAAAATAGAAATATTAAATTCAAAAAAACACAAATATTTTGACGCAACAATTCATAGAACTCAACAAGAAATTATTCTCGAGTTAGAGCCAACATTATCCCTTCAAGAGAGTAGTTTTTCCAGTTTTTATAATTTAGTCCGCTCGACGATGGCTAAAATTAAAAAAGTATCGGATTTAAAGGAATTTATCGACTCGATCGCCCGAGAAATTCAAAAAATTACCAACTTCGATCGAGTCATGATTTATCAATTCGATCGCACTGGGGCCGGAGAAGTAGTCGCAGAAGCAAAGCGATCGCCCCTATCATCATATTTAGGCTTGCACTATCCGCCGACAGACGTACCTACACCAGCTAGAAAGTTGTACGAACGCAACTCGATTCGCTACATTCCCAATATGAGTTGTGAGTTTGTAAAATTAATCCCGAATGCAGCTCAAAGCCAACCTTTAGATCTGAGTTTATCGATTCTGAGAAGCGCAGATCCTTGCTGCGTCGAATACCATCAAAATATGGGCGCGCAATCGCTCTTAGTCGTACCCTTAATTAAGGAACAAACCTTGTGGGGATTGATATCTTGTCAGCATCAAACTCCAAAATATTTACCTTACCAGATTAGAACTGTTTGCGAATTTGTCGGTAAACTAGTATCCCTAGAATTAGTCAACAAACAAACTCGAGAAGAATTAGAGTATTTAGTAAAATTAAAATCAGTTCGATCGGAATCTATCGAAGCGATCGCTAAAGCAGATAATTTTAAAGAGGCTTTAATCGATTGTCCCGACTATTTGCTAGATCTCGTCAGTGCAACGGGATTGGCTGTTTGTTTGGGAGCTGAAATTAACTTATTTGGCAATACTCCAACTAAACAACAAGTTAGCAATATCCTCGATCGCGCCGATGCTTGGATTGAAGATAGTTTATTTGATACAAATTCCCTAGCAAAATTGTATCCAGAAGCTGAAGCTTTTAAAGATAGTGCTAGCGGTTTGTTGATTTTACGCTTATCTAAAGCTCGAGGTTATTATATTTTGTGGTTTCGTCCTGAAGTAATTCAAACAGTAAATTGGGCTGGAAATCCATCGGAAAGTATCGAGCAACAAGACGATGGTTTGAATTTATCGCCGCGCAAATCTTTTGCTAAATGGCAAGAAATCGTGAAATTAAGCTCCCTACCTTGGCGAGAATGGGAAATAGAAAATGCCCTCAATTTCCGCAACGCACTTGTAGGTATTGTCATCAAAAAAGCCGATCAATTAGCTGGAGTAGTTGAGGAATTGAAGATTCGCAACGAAGAATTAGATTTCTTTGCTTACGCTGCTTCCCACGATCTCAAAGAACCTTTGCGAGGCATCTCTAATTATTGTACTTTTTTACTCGAAGATTACGGGTCGATCCTAGATCCAAAAAGTAAAGCAAGATTAGAAACTTCAATTCAGCTCGGAAAGCGCATGGAAACTTTAATCGATACTTTGTTTAATTTTTCTCAACTCGGAAAAGCTAAGCTGAAATTAGAATTAACCGATTTAAATAAATCCCTCGAGCGAGTCATTGAAGTATTCCGCGCTAGCAATCGAGGAGTTGATTTTGAGATTCGCATTTTGCAGCCCTTACCTTCAGTTTATTGCGATCCGGTTTTGATTGAAGAAGTTTTAACCAATATAATAGCAAATGCGTTTAAATACCACAATAAACCCCAAAAATGGGTTGAAATCGGCTCTTATGTCGATTATTTAGGTCAAGATGTCATTTATATTCGAGATAATGGAATTGGCATTCGCGATCGCCACTTACACACTATCTTTAGACTCTTTAAGCGGCTTCATCCGCAAAAAAAATATGGTGGTGGAACTGGTGCTGGTTTAACTATTGCTAAAAAGATTATCGAACGACACGGAGGCAAAATTTGGGTAGAGTCTGAATATGGTGAAGGTTCGACATTCTATCTGACTATTAATTCACAATAAAATTTAAGAAATATTTAGCTTTGATACGAGTTGTTAAAAACTAAAATGTCAAAAAGCAGACATTTTCAATCTAATTTTTCACCGCGATCGGATGATAACGAAATTATACGAACCCTTATTAATTGTTGAAGATAGCGATGCTGATTTTGATATACTCAAACATCTCATGGAAGAGATGGTAGTGCAAAATTCAATTTATCGCTGTGAAGATGGAGATGAAGTATTAGATTTTATTTATCAACAAGGGGAATACAAAAATCCAGATTTAGCCCCTCGTCCTGCGGTTATTTTGCTCGACCTTAATTTACCAGGTACTGACGGCCGCGAAATTCTCGATCGCCTCAAACAAGATCGCCAATTTAAAGAAATTCCCATTGTTGTTTTTACCACATCTGCCAATCCTCAAGATATTCAATTTTGTTACCAAAAAGGTGCGAACGGCTATTTAATTAAACCGATGACTTTTAGCGAATTAGAAAAAACTATTCGCGCATTCGTCGATTATTGGCTTGAAGTTAACACGCCACCTATTAGTAACTAAAATTCAATCTCTGCCAATATCACAAAAATAAAAAATTTATTAAATTGTAATTAAAGTTAATTTCAGATCTTCTTTATAATCTCCCAACTTGTGAGAAAATTAAATAATAAATCGCGAATTTATTGCTCGTAGTTTTATGACGAACGAGACAACCATACTGATCGTCGATGATTGCTTACAAGATAGAGAAATATACAGTCGATATCTACATAAAGACGCAGATCGACCTTATCAAATTTTAGAAGCAGAACTGGCTGAAATCGGTCTTAGTTTATGCCAGCAAAATCAATGCGACTTAATTTTACTCGATGTTAATTTACCCGACATGAACGGGCTAGAATTTCTAATCGAGTTAAAACGCCAGAATTTAGCCCCTCCTCCGGCAATTGTTTTAACCGGATCTAACGATCGAGAGATGGCCGTACAAGCCATGAAAAACGGCGCGCAAGATTACTTAGTCAAGCATCATCTCCAACCAGATATTTTGCAATTAGCAGTTCGCAGCACGATTAAAAATTTTCAATTGCAAACTCTGCTAGGAAGATATAAAGAAAGACAGCGTTTAATTGCCACTACAGCCCTGAGAATTCGCCAATCTTTAAACTTAGAAAAAACTCTCAATACGATCGTTACAGAAGTTCGTCAGCTTTTGCAGTGCGATAGCGTTTTACTCTACCAATTTACTGCCAATAAAAAGATAAAAATTGTCGCGCAATCTTATCAACCTAGTGGCAATCAAAAAATCAATTTACCAATTCAAAAGCTTCAAGAAAAACTAGAATACGATCGAGAGAGAATCTTGGGTCGCGATAATATTTTATCGCGCAATCCTTTAGAACATTTTCAAGATTCAGGCACTTTGACAGTGCCTATTTTGTGTCGCGATCGCAACCAGTATAACGATCTTTGGGGAGTATTGATAGCCCATCATGCTTCAGAAGCAAAAAGCTGGCAAGAAGACGAAGCTAACATCCTCAATCAATTATCAGTTCAATTAGCGATCGCGATCGAACAAGCCGAGTTATTATCTAAAACTGAGGCAGCATTGCGAAAACAACAAGAACTTAATAAATTCAAATCGCAAATTATTGCCACAGTATCCCACGAATATCGCACTCCTTTAACTTCGATTTTAGCCGCAGCATCGACTTTAAAACAATACTGGCCTCAACTCCAAGAATCGAGAAGAAATTTATTGTTTGAGCTGATCGAAGAAAAATCAAGACACATGGGTAAATTAGTTAATGAAATGCTCGAAGTTAATAAGTTTGAATCGAGACGAGCTAGATTTAAACCGGAATTTTTTGACCCGAGTATTTTTTTTGCAAAACTAATCGAACAACAGCAATTAATAGAACAAGAAAGATATCAAATCAGTTTTAAAACTACCGGAAAAATTGAATATTTTTGGGGCGATCGCGAATTATTGAGGCAAATATTTATTAATTTGATTTCTAACAGTATTAAATATTCTCCAGATGGTGGCAGGATTGAGTTTCACTTGATTCAGAAAAGCTCGAAATTAATTTTTTATATTAAAGATGAAGGAATCGGGATTTTGAAAGAAGATCGCAAAAACTTATTTCAATCTTTCAATCGCGGTAGTAATGTCGGTACGATTCCCGGAACTGGTTTGGGTTTAGCCATTGTTAAAGCTTGCGTCGATCTTCACGGTGGCTCTATATCTTTGGAAAGCGAACTAAACCAAGGTACGACGATCGCGATCCATTTACCCACCAGACAAAAAATAGACGATCGCAACTCTGCCATATCTGGCGATCGTCAAAATCTATTTTACGATTTGTCCGAAAAGGAAGATCGATTTATCTAAGTAATATGTTAACCTGCTTCGCGGCAAGGCAGAAATTAAGAGGGCAGAGAGAGGTCAGTCGGTCTAGGTAGGCGGTTAAATAAGGCTTTAGCCAATCTCAAGCTTTTAGCGTTATCTGTAGCCTGATTTTTCAGAAATGGTCTTAAATGTCCTAATCAAAACTCGTACTGCTATAGAAAGACGAGAGAGAACAAATTTTTGTTGAAAACAATACCTCAATTATCCAAGCTGTTGGCAATTTCTAGAAAATTTGCCAAAACAGGAAAAAGATGGTGAATTAGTATTACCTTTGGCATCAAGTCTCATGGTTGCAGTTCAAGAAATACTATTAAGCTGCAATTTTTTTTAATAATCTTAATATGGGTTTAAAAGAGCGGATCTCGCTCGATTTTTTGATGTTTTTTTTCAAAATTGTTCAATTTAATAAGCATATTACAAGAAAAATGTCGATTCAAATTGAGTTGAATTTTATTTAAAGTTT
>JASJCW010000360.1 GCA_030065265.1 Prochloraceae cyanobacterium | reverse complement strand
GCTACCAGGTGCGTCTGCACAGCTTCGTCCTTAAGTCGGAGGAAACCGTCTTGGCAGACTTTCCGGGAGCGGTAGACAGCCTTGATAGTTAAGTTATCGTTTTCAACCAAGATTTATTGGTAAATGAAGGCGACCAAAAAATAAAAAATAGAGAGTCTTCAAAGATAGATCGTAACTAAGCAGAATTAATAAATTTAAATCAAGACTCTCTATTTTGTAATTACTTCCTCGGCTGTATAACTTCCACCCCTAAGCTCTTACGCCGACGCGGGGTCTCGAATCTACTCGCTACTTTCTACTTGCTACTTATCAAAAAATAGGAGGATGAAGATGGTAAAAGCTAGCAATACGATCGGTAGTAAAACAATTAATAATGGCTTAGAAAAATATCGAGCTAAGCCGTTAGAAGATGAATTTAAATTGTCATCAATGGTGCAGTATGACTACTCTGGAGTTACACCAGGTGCATTTTTATTAAAAAAGAAAGAAGGGGTATATCAAATAAAATTTGGCTTTGAATGTTCCGGGATACATCCGATATTTAGCTTTGAGTCAATTGGGACAACAATAGAATCATTAGAAGCCGGTTTAAAAGATTTCCCAGAGTACGAAGATTTAACAATACATTTAAGTTGTTTCAGGGGAATAGAAGAAAGAGTGCAAGAATTAGTATCGCTATTAAATAACTGTCAATCTCAGCAATTAAAATATCTCTCAATGGGAGAGATGAGCAGATTACAAGAATTAAATCAACAGGGAATCAGAAAAAATATCTCGGTGGTGCTGTATTGTACATATACAGTAGAAGAAAGAGAGACCAAAAAAGATCCGATCGCAGCATCGATAAAAACGTTAGAGGATACTTGGTACACTTTTATCGGACAAAAAGAAGAAAAATTAGTGCAAAATTTAGCCGAAATATTAGATTCGGCTTACAAAAACGGTTTTATAATTTGGGAGCAATTACTTTCAAATAAGTTAGGTTTACCAATTAGGGCTTTAAACGCGGAGCAGATGTGGGGCAAACTATGGCAAAGGTTCAATGATACCACCCCAATAGAAGTCCCGCAATATTGGCACGTAACACCTGAAGAGATTTTTGAAGTAGTAAATAGTCAAGTTAATCCGGTAAGTTTGCTATTAGAATCGGAGTCTTCAGTGCCAGTAGCCGATCGCCAGTGGGTTTACCTCAAGGATAAATATATAACGGCGAATACATTATCGGATAAGCCAGCAGGGTGGAAGGATGCACTAACCCAATTAAGATACATTTGGGACGTATTGAAAGACGATCGCGTTTACGATACGGAAGTAATTTTTGAAATGCGTCGTGCCAATCAAGGCATTCTATTCCAAAAGATGCAATCACTAGCTAAGCAGGCGATCGTCGCAGAAGAGATGGCAAATGACGATCGCAACGTTAACGTATCTGCTGGATTGAAGAAAAAAAAGGCGATCGACGCTCAAGAGAAATTATACGAAGGATCGACATCGTTTCATACGGCACTAGTCTTTTTAGTTCATCGAGAGTATTTAGAAGATTCGATCGCCGCATCAAATTATTTAAGTTCAAAATTCTTGCGGCCGGCTTGGTTATTAAATGAGTCGGAGTATGTTTGGCATATTTGGTTGCAAACAGTGCCGATCTACTGGGGTAAATTGATGGCAATTCCGTTCGATCGCCGTTTAACTTACCTCAACGGGGAAGTACCAGGATTAATGCCGTTAGTCAAAAATAGATCGTTCGATCGAAAAGGGTTTGAACTGATTGCGGCTGAAGGTGGTACTCCAATGTATATCGATTTGTACGACTCTCACAAAAATATCTTTCTCTTAGCGAAAAAACGCAACGGAAAGAGCGTTCAATTAGGAGGTCTCATTAACGGGGCTTTATTGCGAGGGATACCTGTAATGACGATCGATTACCCCGACGGTGAAGGAAGGGGGAGTTTTTCAGCTTATAGCGAATTTTTAGGGTCGGAATTAGCATCGTACTTTGATATCGGTGCAGAATCGAGCAATTTGTTCGAGTTGCCAGATCTCGGTTCGTTAAATAGTAAAAAACAAGCAGAGAAATTAAACGAATATTTCGAGTATCTCAGCGAAATTTTACTAGGCTTGGTGATGGGCATCGACTCAAACTCGTCAACCTTAAACACCGATACAGTTCGAGCGATTCTAGTTCTGGCGATCGAAAAATTCTACAACGATTTGCAAATTAAACAACGAATTATCGAAGCCAATACAGGGGGATTTGGCAGTGCAGCTTGGCAGAAGATGCCGACATTGAGCGATTTTGAGTCATTTTTGGGCTTAGAGCGATTAGAATTAACCTCCCCATCAGCCGAAACGGTTCAAACTATTAACCAAATTAAACTAAGATTGCGGTACTGGATTAATTCTAGAGTGGGCAAAGCGATCTCTCATGTTTCGACATTTAGAAGCGATGCCCCATTTTTATGTGTGGCAATGCGAAATTTATCTAATCCAGAAGATGCTGCGGTACTGGCTTCGGTAGTCTTTCTAATTGGTCTGCGCCGTACTCTTGGAGTTGAAGGATCTGTCTTTGCGATCGACGAAGCTTCGATCTTCTGTCAGTACGATAGCTTAGCGAAAATGATAGCTAAAGTCGCCGCAGGTGGGGCTAAATCTAAAATTAGACTCATTATCGCTTCTCAAGAACCCAATGTAATCGCCGCATCTCCCTACAGTCCCTCAATCTTGCAAAACATGGACATTAGGTTAATCGGTAAAATAGATCCTAGTGCGATCGATTCTTTCGAGCAGATTTTAAAAATTCCGCGCCAATTACTGCTCAAAAATGTAAGTGAAGGATTTGGAGTGCATAAATCAACGATGCATAGCGATTGGCTTCTAGATTATGAAGGGGTTTACACCCACGTTCGCTATTTTGCGCCATATAATTTGCGTAACAGCTCAAAAAACGCTGCTGGCAATCGAAAAACAATAGCGATCAAAAAATAATAGCGATCAAAAAATAATAGCGATCAAAAAACAATAGCGATCGGAAAATTCCCTTTATTCGGACTAGACGGTTTAGTTTGAGCGGAGGGGGGGTGAAGGTGGCAACAAGTTGCTACCTTCACCATCTTCTTGATTCGGCGCATATACTTCGATAAAGCTACATCAATCATTCCCGGAAAGTAAAAAGCGATCGATGGTATTAAGTAGGGGCAGGGGCAGGGGCTGAAGCTCTGATTCTAATTAGATCTGGTAGATATGCAACAGTTTCATCGCCAGTTAAACGACAAAGTAAATACTGCCAAAAGGATATAGCTAATTTCCGACAGGTTTTTTTGAGACCTGTAAAGGTATCTCTGGCCCTTCGCCCCAGCTCGTGACGAGTGCCTCCACTAATTTTACGCCTTGTTACGTACTCGCGAATATCATTCTCAGCAGCATTGGTATGGAGGGGCACTTGGGGTGCATCTAGAACTCTGAGTAACTCATCTTTATGAGCACAGAACTGCTGCATCACTAAGTTTAGACCATAGTGATGAGGATAACGCTGCCCAAAGATGCCATCAAAACCTGCTGTCTTTTCGTTCCCGATCTTGTAAATTGGGTTCTCTTTGATAGGCTTTCAGTTCACGGTAGTAAGCCCACAAAGTATCCAAGACGAACTCAATTTCTTGACGCTGCTGTGTTGTTGCCCCATTGAGTCGGCGTAGGCTACGCTCCATATGAACCCAACATAAAGCGTGAACTAATATAGCAAATTGCTTGGCTCCATCACTGAGAACAATCAGATCTGGTGAAAGTCCATGTTCAATTGCTGAACCAAGCAAGGCCGCCTCTGTTACTAATTTAATTGCTTGAAAACTGGTTATGCCCAATGCTTCTAAATATTCCTTCCATTCTTCGTCACTATTGCTAATCACAACAGAAGAGAATTTCAGCTTAAATAGATGACAAATGGGCAGTTTCTGGGTCTCTAAATAATTACGTGAATATTCATTGAGAACAAAATCTGTCGCTGTCCCACGTAAAATGCGGAGGTAGTTTTCCCGACTTTTGCTATTGCTGCTACTAAAATGAGCAAATAGATCGTTGCCGATAACTGTGCAATATCCATTTTGCCCCTGATGTCGGGCCCCGGTATCATCCGTATGTATGTATGTTGCGGTTTCCAAGCCAACCTGTAAGATCTGATTTTGTTCGGCGTGGAAAGAGTCTTTATTCTCAATTAAAATGCGGTTTACTTGACCGCTCGAAATATCAATGCCCAACTCCTGTAGCTGTTCGACAATCAAGTTTTGGGGGACTCGACACTGATGATGTTGATAGATAATAAATGAGATTAGAGTTGGCCCATAATGACCTTGGTATTCTTGAGGTAATTTTCACGCTTTCCGTTTTTCCTTCTACTGTGATGTACTCAGCTAGCAAAAATCTAGTATTATACCGTTTAATAATTAAATCTTGTACGTCATATTCTCTATATCCGTTAAACTTTGCCCCTTCTGGTAATTCAATCGGGAAAATTTTTCTTTCTTCATCTTGAATAAAGGTCAACTTCTTACTGCGTTTATCAGAGCCAGGTCTTTTCCCTTCTTTTTGATGTTTCTTTTCCTCAAGATTAAGAGTGCTGGGTCTAATTTTCGGTTGGCTCTTAAGTTTTTTGGCTGCTTTGAGTTCCTCATCAAGATTATTGACTTTTTCTTTGAGTTTGGCAATTGTTTGCTGCTGTTTTTCGATGATCTGTTGCTGCTCAGCAACCAGGTTCAGCAACCAATTCACTAAGGGGGTACGTTCTGACTCTCCAATCTCTATAGGGAACTTCTCAAATTTCATAATGCTATTAAAGCAGATGGAGAGAATTTATTGCAACCCAATCCCCCTTTCATCCTAGCTATGATGCAGCCATAGCTGACTGATTGCGATCTCTTTCAGCGATTTTTGAGCTTTTACAAAATTAACCTTCACAAAACTGCTTAATTTTCAGTTTGATTGGTTGTTTTTTCTTTTGTCGATAATTTTTCTTGTTGAGAAGCTGAATTGATTTGCTCCAGCCGTTTATCTTGAG
>JASJCW010000359.1 GCA_030065265.1 Prochloraceae cyanobacterium | reverse complement strand
CACTCAGATCGCGACCACGACCACGTTCATATCGTCGCCAGTCGGGTCAGAATTAGCGATAGCTCTGTAGTTAGCGATTCTTGGGATTATCAACGCAGCCAGCAAATAGTTAGAAATTTAGAACAAAAGTATCAATTAACTCCGACCCAATCTTCCTGGGAAAAAGACCGCAGTTCCGTTACCAGAGAAGAATTAGAATATTTGAAGAAGACCGGACAGTCTAGTATTAGAGTCCAATTACAAGAAACCATTGATCGTTTAGCTCCTATGGCTCAAACTATGCCTCGATTGCTAGCGGCAATTGAAAAAGCGGGGATCGCTTACCAAATCCATTCTCACAAGGATGGCAGCATTAAAGGCATTAGTTATAAACTGGGCGAAGTTAATTTTCCAGGATATAAGCTAGGTAAGGCTTATAGCTTTTTTGGACTCCAGAAATATCGCAATATTAACTACACCTACGATAAAAACGCCCAAATTAGCCAAGTTGAGGCTTTAAGGTTAAATTCTCAATCTGCTTTAAATAAACTCGTAAAAGAGCAAGAAATAGCTAATAGAGCGGTTGTTGGTGTTAGCACTCCATCAAAACAGCAATTGGAGTTAGAAAGAACTTACACCGCAGAAGATAGCAATATTGATTCAACAGAAAATAGCAACAAAAAAGCGGCAATACAAGAAACAGTAACCCTTCAGAATCAACCAGTTTTTCTTATTCCTCAAAAGAAAAAGAAAACTAAATCGCGAAAATTACTATTAGAAATCCTCAAAATTTATGGCCCGCAGTATTTAACTGGAATCGATCGCTCTACTTTAGAACTTTTAGTAGATCCTGCAATAAATAGCGAAATATCTTGCCTTGCCGATATTAAACCCAATATTCAGGACGATCGAACACACCAATCTTCTATCGATAAAAACAACCAGCAGATAAAAACTGGATTATCCCAAACCGATATTGACGAGGCGATAAGTCTTGCTAGAACCATGTCTGCAAGGGATTTACCTTGGGAAAATATCGATGAAGAAAATAAATCCCTTCAAAATGAAAGTTGTCTTTGGCAAATCCTCTGGAATAGCCAGCAGGATCGATTAATCTTTATCAATACCACCAAAAATTTACCCGTCTTAATTGTCAAAGAAGATGAAGTTGTTCTTTTCTCTAATGATGAAGCTAATCGCAAACTAGCTAAAAAAGCCGCGACAAGTGTAGAAAAATATCTAGACAAGCAGAGATCTCTTGAAATTGAACAAGAGATACAACTGCCCTTACAACAGCAAAAGCAATCTCAACTGGAATTATAAAAGCTTGTATTATCAATCCAAAATTAAACTGCGTAATTGAAATTGGCAGCACAAACGATTACGTGTTACTTCACGCATATAATAACTATTCCGTTACCACAAAGCTGATACTTTGCAGTATCTAAATCGTTTGTAAATTAACCAAGAAGGTAAATAACTGTTCTCCGCTTAATTTACGACGAGATCGCACTTTAAACTGCGAGAATAAATAGTCCGAGGCGCGATCGATGCTCCAACCTAATCTTTTTATTTGTAGATCGATCGCATTAATCAATTTTGGGTAGCTAAAAAATTGTTCAGGTACGGGTTTCACTACATCGTCGTACCATCTTTTTGAATCGCCAGAATCAACTTCTACTGTTATGGTTTTTTCTCGAAGGCAAACTGCGGTTATAGTACCTTGCTCGGCCGATCTCTGATTAATGACTTTCATGCCAACTTCAAAATCTATCTCGAATTCTGACAATTCTTCCT
The DNA here is from genome assembly GCA_030065265.1 of Prochloraceae cyanobacterium. GTDB lineage: Bacteria > Cyanobacteriota > Cyanobacteriia > Cyanobacteriales > JASJDA01 > JASJDA01. Next base: position 3,272 of record JASJCW010000359.1, on the reverse strand, counting down.
CACTTGGTCGAAGTTGCTCTTTTTCCCGATCGATTATTTCCTCTATTTGCCTTTCTAGCGATGCAAAGAAGCCCTTAAAGCCCGTGCTGAAGAACTCTAACATCGTTTTTATTACTGTCGTATCGGCACAGCCAATATCCGAGCAATTATCTTCATAGATCTCGATTTCTGAAGTTTGGAATTCCCTCATCAACGCCGCAGACTCATTTTTGACCAATATTAAATACGAGTTGGAATAGAAATTTAGCAAGGCTTTCCATTGGCACGAATTATTAAGTTTAATTTCAAAAGTATTGACAGATGGCGGTGATTCTGAGTCTTTTTTTGCTATTTCTGAATTAGTTGAGTCTAATTTGATTGGTGGTTGGTGGGGCGATTGATGGTCATCACCAATCGCTGTATTACTAGTAAAATCAATGCCTTCAGCACTACTATTGGTGAAATTGGTGCTTTTGTTAGTCATATTTATTGAGCTGCCACCACTAGCGTCTGGAGCATTCAAAATTGTTCGGTGTTGGTGGCAGGGGCGGGAAAGGGGCTTAATACCAACAGTTGTTAACCCTTGCCGATTATCGATCGATTCACTAAGCCCCTTCCCGGGGGGGCAGGGGGCAGGGGGATTCGGTTTGAAATCGTTCAAGGTATTTTCGTTTGTAGCATTCAATTCTCTATTGATTCTCCCTGCACCCTGCTCCCTGCCCCTCTGCAGAGAAGCAGGATCATTTAAATCTTCTAACCGATTAGTCTTTCCGTCGCCACCATTTCTCGGATCGTTATTAGGGCCGCAGACTGGGTTGAAAAATGGGATGTAAACCATTTTGTTACCAACCCCTTCAATTAGCCCCATCCCAGCAGAGACCAATTGTTTGAATAACTGGCGAATTGCATCGGTAGTCATTTTTTTCAGGGAGTTGATTCGAGTTTTGAGAAAAGACGCGCCGATGCCTTGTTTTTTGTGGTTGTAGTATTTTTCGGCTTGAGTTTGAATTTTGAGTAAGTCGCCTTCTAATTTATTGCCATTGCCAGTGTGGGCTAGTATAAGTTTATGTTGACAAAGATAGAAACTAGCTAATTCGATCGCCGCTTTCATCGTTTCCCCTGAGATGTGAAGGGGGGGAGTCCGGCCATCGCAGACGTGGTTAACAATATGCAACCAGAGGGCTAAACGAGCGGTATAAGATTCGATTTTGGCGTAAACTAAGCTTAATTTGCGATTTTTCTCGGTAATTTCGTCGTTAACTAAGATATGATTCCAACTTTGGAATAATCGTTTTGCTTCGTCGTCGAGGAAGTAATCGCATTCGCGCAGTTGTCCTAATTCGACGTAAAGCCAGCTCAAATATTCTTTGAGCCGATCGGCCGCTTGGTTTTTGTTAAATAAATCGAGATGGCGTTTGGGTGCATCGACGACCGAGACAAACAGAAATCTTGAGTAGTATCCCGTATCGATAAATTCGGGATTTTCTTCAATCATTCTGGTCATGTTATCCCATTGGTGCGTTCCGGTTTTAGAAATTCCGGTGCGCTCTAAAAATAACTTGCTATCGGTGCGATCGAAGCTTAAACTGCTCCCGTTAAAAAATTCTAATTCGACTTGTAAATCGTCCCCTTTGCCTTTTTTATATTGATTGAGGCGATTATAATCGCTAGCTAGTTCGTCGATATGTTCGAGGACACCTCTGGGATTTTCGTAATGAATTCTGATTTTGACTGGCGCGGTGCAATTATTTAAAACGTATCGATCGCGCTTGGGTTTGGGCATTGAACGATCTTCGTTATTCCTCTCAAACTCTTCTAATTCTGTTTGATAACGCTTGTATGCGGATGCTTCTAGTGCCAGCAGTTCGGAAACGATCAAAGCTTGGGGCGGGGTTTTGGCTTGACCGGAATGGTTGATATTGCCCGTCCAGAAAATGCAAGGCTGAGTATAGTCTCCCGCTTCGTTGATAATCACTTTGGCTGCTGTGCCGATACGCGTTGCACAAGTGGCTAGCAAAGTGTTAAATAAATATTCTCCTGCCGTTGGCATCGCTTTTGCCGCATCTTCAAGTAATTGAGCCAAATCAGGATGGAGAAATAACTCCATCTTTGGCATCCTTTTGCGATAATCCTTTAAATTGATTTTAATTGAAGACATCGCCTCAATTATGGCGGATGCTGCTTCTCCTTCCTGTTTGATGATGCGGGTCAGTAGCTCGATATCTCGATAATTTCTGCCCCTATTATGGGCTAAATTCTGTAAAGCTTGAATTTGATAAGATTCTAAAGGAAATTGCTCAATTATTTGCTTGATTTCTTCAATTAATGCTATATTTTCCTGACTAGCTCTACTTGTAGACCCTGGCCTCTTTTGACTTTTATGGCCAGATTTCCTGTTTCGATTGGGGTCTGCATAGTTGGAGTTGCCGTAGATTATTTCGAGTAGATCCGAGCTACCAACGAAACGAGATCTGATGCGATCTACTAGATCTTTCCAGTCGCGATCGCTGTTTTTCCACGTCCAGAAATTTTTACGAATTTCAAGGAGATTATCGTTTAATATTTGGCTATCTATTGCACCATCGGCATAGTTGGCATATAAAAGCTCGATAGCATGAACGAAAGGGTCAATACTTTCAGGAGGTGGGGGGACTCGATCCTCTTTGGCCCATTCAAAAATACTCGCTATAGTTAGCCCAGCCCGTCCGAAACTGTACCATTTTTTCTCGCATTCCCCTGCTTTATATTTGGGATCTCGCTGCGAAAAACTTTCGTACACCGATAATAACGATTCGTCGATGCTTTTAAGTGCCATCCCCACCGCGATCCACTCGTGATAATCGTTGGCTCTCCTTGTGGCTAAATTGAGGACGTAATATATCGCCCAATCAGTTTCCGTCCAGTCGCAAGCTGCGGGGATCGCAACTACTGTTTTGGTTTGACGATCTTTTTGATTGGTTTGATTGGATCTTTTGGAATTGGTAAATGGTCGATCTCGTTTATTTTCTAATAATTGCTGCTCGATACTGCTGACAAAATTGGTTGTTTTGCCCGTAGCTTCGCACACAGAACAATAATAAGTATTAGTCGAACTATCTACGATTAAGTGATCTCCAGAATCGTCGTGGAACGGACATTCACCTATCATACCCTTTCCAGACTTTCTCAAGGGGATATACGGTTGTACGATATCAACTATGTTTACTTGCTCGTCGATCGCGCTCTTCGTCTGGTGGTGCAATCGATCCCCATCAAATTTAACCGGAATATTGTTTTCTAGGGCTAACTTAATC
>JASJCW010000053.1 GCA_030065265.1 Prochloraceae cyanobacterium | reverse complement strand
GAATTAGCGGCAGCTTTTGGCAAAAATGGCATCCAAACACTGATGATTGAAAATGTTTTACCTCAATTAGAAGCAGAAACAAATCAAATTTTAGCTAGATTGACCGGCAATCAATTTCACGTCCAGTTCTTAACCCAAAAAGTGAGCAAAAGCATCTCAAAGAAAAAACAAGCCACTGCGAAATTAATCGATACTTTAGATATTGTAATTTCCGATGCCAAGGGAACTAGACCTTACGAAACATATTCAGGAGGAGAGGGATTTAGAATTAATTTTTCGATTCGTTTAGCTTTAGCAAAACTATTAGCTCAACGAGCGGGAACTGCTTTGCAAATGCTAATAATAGATGAAGGTTTTGGCACTCAAGATAGTGAAGGATGCGAGAGATTGGTAGCAGCAATTAACGCGATCGCCGCCGATTTTAGTTGCATTTTGATCGTTACTCACATGCAACAATTTAAAGAAGCATTTCAAACTAGAATCGAAGTTTTTCAAACTAATAATGGTTCTCAATTAAAATTATCCAATTAAAAAAATGAGCTTTCTATCGGAAATTATTATTTGTCCTGTTTGCAATCGAGCCTTAAATACTATTGCTGAAAATTGCGAGTTTTGCGCTAGCTTCGATCCCAAACAATTAGAACAAGTTAATAGTTGGATCGACCTAACTCCACCAATAAGTATCCAGAAAAAACCATTACGGACTGAAATATTCCGTAGTTTCTGGATTTCTTTTTTCTATGAGAAAATTTTACCGCCAATTTGGGCTTTAGGATTGCGTAATTATGGTGGTGGTATCGACCAGGAAATTAAAGAAGTATTAAATTATTTTGGCTCTAATTTAAAGATAGTATTAGATTTAAGCTGCGGTACTGGAATTATGGCGAGATCCTTAGCTCAAAGCCAACTCTACGAGCATACCCTGGCGATCGACTACTCAGAAACAATGTTAGCCGTATTGCAACAAGAAATAATCAAAGCAAAAATATCCCATCTCAATTTGACTGCAATTAGAGCTGATGTAGAAGCATTACCTTTACAGGATAACTCGATAGATGCCATTTACTGCGGTGCTGCAATGCATTGCTGGGAAAATCCCGATCTAGCAATTCAAAATATTTATCGAGTGTTGCGATCGGGGGGTAAACTATATTTGACGACATTTTTACAACCATTACCCAGTCTGATCTTTCGCTTTTTTTCTCCACAAGAATTAAACGAAATTTTTAGTAATGCTGGATTTTTAAAAGACTCTTTAGCAATACAATCTCGCGGAGTATATGGGATAGTAAAATGCACTAAAGATTAAATCATTTTGAGGTTGAAAATTACATAAGTTAAGTTTATTTTCTTAACCAACCAAGATTTCTAGCTACTCGTCGATCTGAAATTCGAGGTGGTAACAATCCTGGAAGAAGCCAACTTTTAATGCGATCGCGTAAGATTGCATATCTTGTTTTTGGTTTTTCTGTTTCAAAAACTTCCCTAATAAACTGTCCCAAAGTTGCTACGGACAAACCATTTTCAACTTGACTGACAATATAATTTTGAAAAATGTCAATAGATTTTGCATAATCAGTTTCAGCATATTTTTTAGCGGCATTTTCGACTTCAATACTGTGGCAAATTTTAGTAGCAACAACTCCGGGCCCGATTATAATCACATCAATTCCGTATAATTGTAATTCTTTTCGCAAACTACTAGAAATACCTTCTAAGGCGTGTTTGCTACCGGAATAAGCTCCTAAAAAAGGAGCTGATAACTTACCTGCAGTCGAACTAATATTAATAATTTTGCCGGGCCGTTCCCCTATTTTTAAAAGCTCGAAAAAAACTTGAATGACGTTAATTTGTCCGATTACATTGACTTCAAATTGTCGGCGAATTTCTGCAATTGGTTGATGAATGAGAGGCCCGCTCGTGGCAATTCCAGCATTATTAATTAACCCAACTATACCAAGATTACCAACTATTTCTTCAACTTGTTTTGCAGCATTTTCTATTGCTTGACGATCGGTCACGTCAAATAATAACGGAGTAAAATTAGTAGCAATTTCTTGTTTTAATCTTGTGGCATCTTCTTGTTTGCGAACGCTACCAAATACGTGATAATTTTTACTAGCAAACTCTTTTGCTATACCATAGCCAATTCCACTTGAAACTCCCGTAACTACAATGTATTTCATATCTAATTATTTTTTGTAAAATAGAAATCGACATCAATCTATTTTAATGACTTTTTTCTTGCTTTAAATTATTTTACGTCAACAGTTGATTATAAACAGTAAATTTTTTATTTCTTCAGTAATTATTACTATACAAGCTTGCAATTCCTTGATTGGAAACAATTTACAACCAATAATCATAAAAATACTTACAGTTTCTCACTGACTGTTACAGATTTGTAACTTATTTTGACACGAATTTGTCACTTTTAACGGTTAATTTTAGGGAACAAAACAAATCAGATCCAAATATAAATTGTCTAAAACATCTTTATCAAAAATCATTATGTTAAAAAATGCGATCGAACAAGAAACAGTCGTTCCAATATCAAAGAAAAATAAAAATATGCGATCTCGAAGAGATCCATCCAACCTCCGTCAATACGGTGCGCTTGAAAGATCGCCAAAAAAATCCAACTCGGATCGAGCCAGAATAAATTCTTCTAAAAAAGCTAAAGTTCTTTGTATAGATGACAGTCAAACAATACAAACGATAGTCCAAAAATCTCTGGAAATGGCTGGTTACAATGTAATTGGACATACAGATCCGCTTAAGAGTGTCATGTTCTTATTGGAAAACAATCAAAATCCTGACATAATAATTATGGACATCAAAATGCCTAACGTCGAAGGTTATAAATTGCTCCAATTAATTAAGCGATCGACAAAGCTTACTAACATTCCTGTGATCATGCTAACTTCTCAAAATAGACATCTTGATAAAATGAGAGCGCAATCTTTAGGAGCAGTGGCTTATATGACTAAACCATTTTCCTGTAACAACTTAATTAGAACTGTAGATCGAATCTTGAACTGTTACAAATAACAAGAATAATTTTCTAACTCACTGTTCGCTTTTTCCGACAGAAGCAAGGAAAAATTTAAAATCTGTAGCATTATTAATTAAAGCCTCTGTTGGAACGATTGCAAATCTTTTATTAATGCGATCGTGTTTGTTGATTGTTAATTTAGAGCGTATTATCTTTAACTAAAGTAAGTTTTTTATTTTACCGATTCTGCTAATATCAATAGCTTAGACTGATATATTAACATATATAAGAAGCGATTTAAGATTATTAACCGAGCAAACAAAAATATTTTAACTCTTTTAATCTTATTTAATTTTACCATTTTCTAAATATTTTAGATCGCTCTAGATCTATATTCCCAAAAAAAAGTTATTGGCGCGCTGATAATACTCTACTCCATAAATTTGATAATTGCTATATTTTAAAATTTGTACCGAGTTTGTCACAAAGATATTATTAAACTAATTAACATAGTTAATTTTGACAGATAGATTCATGAAAACTGATTTTAACTTTTCTCGCTATCAAGATTTAATTGGAACAGTAGTATTTCGTTCTACTTTTAACAATTTTGAAGCAATTAATATTAATCAAGCTTGGTCTTTAGCCTTTTCTGGAGGTCAAGAAGATAAACTTTTAGATGCTCCTCTATCAATCGATTTTTCTAGAAATCCTGACTCTCAAAACCCTGCTTTAAAATTGCAGTGGGGTAATATGTTTACCAATACCACTGTAGCTATTGGTACGATCGCCATTGTTTGGTGCATTTTCTCTAATTACTCAGTTTAGCAGCAAAAGGGATTGTTGTAACTTCAGATGCAATAATCCCTTTAATGTAGATCGATTGCGATAATAATTCCTTATTTAAGATCGAAATAAATCTCAAATACTAAATTAATTAAAGTAAAAAAAATATAATAGTTAATCTAAAAAATAAAGCCAATTAATAATGTCAGAAGATAAATCGCAAAACAAAGGTTTAAGTCAAAAACAACTCTGCGAACACTTCGGTTGGAACTATAAGGTAATTGCTACAGAAGCTAAAAGTCGCAATTTAGCCACTCACGATTATTTAATCCAAAAAACTGGCTGGATTTTAAAAAAAGAACGATACTATCCATCTTAGTCAATCTCAGTCAAATTATTGCAATTTAATAACTATACAATTTGAGAGATAGCGATCGCCCGAGCTAAGCTAAGATATTACAACTGTTTCACATTGCAAAATTAATGAAACACGATCGCTTTATAGTTCCACCAAATCAAAAAATACAGCTAGAACAAGATTACGATCCAGCTTATAAAGATGATTTCTTTAACAAAACTGAAGCAAAAGATCGACTTCAAGAGTGTATCGAGAGATTGGCAAAATATCAAGACGTACTTTACGCTCAAAATACTTACGCGCTGTTAATTATTTTTCAGGCCCTAGATGCTGCGGGTAAAGATAGTACGATTAAATATGTCATGTCTGGGGTAAATCCTCAAGGATGCCAAGTTTTTAGCTTTAAAACACCTTCACACGAAGAATTAGACCACGATTATATGTGGCGATATTTAAAAGCATTACCAGAAAGAGGAAGAATCGGAATTTTTAATCGTTCTTATTACGAAGAAGTTTTAGTAGTTAGAGTTCATCCCGAAATTTTAGCCAGACAACAATTACCAACTAAGACCAAAGATAAAAATATTTGGAAACGTCGCTACGAACACATTAACAATTTTGAAAATTATTTAGTTGAAAATGGAATTATTATTTTAAAGTTTTTCCTCAACGTTTCTAAAAAAGAACAGAAAAAAAGATTTCTAGATCGAATAAACCGACCGGAAAAAAATTGGAAATTTTCTACTAAAGATGTCGAAGAAAGACAGTTTTGGAGCGATTATATGAAAGCTTATGAAGATCTTTTTAATCATACTAGCACTACGGCCGCACCTTGGTATATAATTCCGGCAGATAAAAAATGGTTTACTCGTTTAGTTGTCGCCAATATTATTTGCGATCGCCTTAAATCTTTAAGTCTCACTTATCCGACAGTAAGTCAAGAACATAAAGAGCATTTAATTTCAGCCAAACAAGTTTTAGAAAATGAATGATTTAGGAAGTTAATGAATACTAGAGATCTCCGCAACCAAATTGAGGAATATATCGAGCAACTCTCTCCCGATAGATTGCAAGTTGCTGCTGATTTTTTAGCTTATTTACTAGAAAGAGAAAGTAACGAAGCAACAGAAGAATTATTACAAATACCTGGTTTTTTAGAAGAATTTGAACGGGCTAAAAAAGACATTTTAGCAGGAAAGTTAACTGACTGGCGCAATATAAGAAATGATGTATAGAGTGCAGTTAGCATCTAAAGCAGAACAGTTTTATGCTATTGCCAATTTGCCGTTAGCTAAAAAACTGGCTAAATGTTTTGAAATGTTAGAATAAAATCCTCGCAATCATCCAAATATTAAACCTCTCAAGGGAAAGTTTGCAGGTTATTATCGTTATCGAGTTGGAGATTATAGAGTTGTCTATTATATAAATGACGAGCAAAGAATTGTAATTGTGACTATTATCGCTCACCGAAATAAAGTTTATTAGTGATATTGACAACTAAATACTTTAAAGCTCATACTTTCGGTTTTTTCCACTGAACTTTATTACCAGCTATTTTCCACAACTTCTGTACTTCCTTTGCTACTGATTCTCCTCCTAAAGCACCCAAGCATCCGCCATCGTAACATCCTGTAACCCTGTCTATCCAATATCCGTGCGAATGACAAAAGCCGATTAATTTTTTTGGATTGCTACAACTAGGACTTTCACTACCCGACCAAATATCAAAAATTGCCTCTTCCCAACCATAAGAATCTACACAATTATAGTTACCATAGTTAGGCGCACTGCGATCGCCGATCCAATATCGATCTTGTAAATGCACTTCTCTTAGCCATCCCAGTCTCAATCCATAGACATTATCAGAAAAATCAAAACTCATTCCTACAATTAAACATTCATCTTTACAGCCAGATTTGTCTATTTTATCAGCTACTTCTTGTGGAAAAGATGTCACTGGTTTTACCTCTACAAATACGGGGGTGTAAATTTTGAGTAAAAAATCTGGAATCCAACCTTTAAAATCACATGGCTCATATTCGTAAGGCCATCCCAACAAGTCAAACATAGCAGCCCATTTAGCTTCTAGACGAGAGCGAAATTGTATCCCGTTATATTCAGTTGGAATTGCGTGCATGGCTCTTTTTATTATTGGTGAAAATAATCGATTTAAATTACTCCCCTCTATTTGTAGAGAGGAGTTAAAAGATAAGTTAAACAGGCATACCTAAAATATCTTCAATTTTAGGCATTTCTTCTAAAGGAATAACCCGCCCTTCATCGGCAAAACCTTCGATTTCATTAAAGTTTAAATAGCGATATAAATCCCCTGCAAAAGGATCGACTTTCTCTTTGACAATATCCAAGTATTCTTCAACTGTTGGAATGCGACCGAGTAAGGCGCAAACTGCTGCTAATTCTGCCGAACCGAGATAGACTCTGGCATCTTTTCCCATCCGATTATTGAAGTTTCTCGTCGAAGTTGAAAATACAGTTGCACCGTCTTCAACTCTAGCTTGGTTGCCCATACAAAGAGAACATCCAGGCATTTCGGTTCTCGCACCTGCGGCGGCAAAAATACCGTAAATTCCTTCTTCTCGCAATTGTTTTTCGTCCATTCTTGTCGGCGGACAAATCCAGAGACGGCTTTTTATTTTGCCAGCATTTTCTAATATTTTCGCAGCAGCGCGATAGTGACCGATATTAGTCATGCAAGAACCGATAAATACTTCATCGATTTTGTCTCCGCTACATTCGGACATTAATTTAATATTATCGGGGTCGTTTGGTGCGGCGACAATTGGCTCTTTGATTTCGTTTAAATTGACTTCAATTCTATCGATATATTCGGCATTTTCATCGGCCGACATTAATTGAGGATCTGCCAACCATTGTTCCATTTTTGCCACGCGACGCATCAAAGTTCGAGAATCTTGATAGCCTCTAGCAACCATATTTGTAAGTAAAGAAACGTTCGATCGCAGGTATTCGGAAACTGTTTCTGTGCCCAATTTAATTGTCGATCCCGCACAGGATCTTTCTGCTGTTGCGTCGGTAAGTTCAAAGGCTTGTTCTACTTTTAAATCTGGCAAACCTTCCATTTCCATGATTCGCCCGTTGAAGACGTTTATTTTATTTTCTCCCCCGACAGTTAATTTCCCTTGTTGCATCGCTACGTAAGGAATAGCATTGACAATATCTCTTAAAGTAATTCCAGGTTGCAACTCGCCAGTAAATTTAACTAATACCGATTCTGGCATATCCAAAGGCATTACTCCCAATGCTGCACCAAAAGCTACCAAACCAGATCCGGCCGGAAAAGATATGCCGAGGGGAAAACGAGTGTGGGAGTCGCCCCCAGTACCGACAGTATCGGGCAATAACATTCGATTCAACCAAGAATGAATGATACCATCTCCGGGACGCAGAGCAACACCGCCGCGAGTGGCAAAAAAGTCGGGTAATTCTTTTTGGGTTTTAATATCTACCGGTTTGGGATAAGCTGCGGTATGACAGAAACTTTGCATGACTAGATCTGCGTTGAAACCGAGACAGGCTAATTCTTTTAATTCGTCTCTTGTCATCGGGCCCGTAGTATCTTGAGATCCGACGGTGGTCATTATTGGTTCGCAAGATGTCCCCGGAAGTACCCCGGGTAAACCGCAAGCTTTACCGACCATTTTTTGGGCTAAAGTAAAGCCGCGATCGCCTGCTTCTGGAATACTGGGACGAATAAATAAGGTAGATGGTGCTAAATTTAAGGCTTGACGGGTTTTATCTGTCAATCCCCGACCGATTAATAAGGGTATTCTACCGCCCGATCGCACTTCGTCTAAGATTGTCTCTGGTTTGAGGCTAAAAGTAGAAATTATTTTCCCTTTTTCGTTCGTTATTTCGCCTTTGTAGGGATAAATATTAATTACATCTCCGGTTTCCATTTTAGTTACGTCGCATTCGATCGGAAATGCGCCGGAGTCTTCGCAAGTATTGAAAAAGATCGGGGCGATTTTTCCCCCCAATACGTATCCTCCCCGACGTTTGTTAGGAGTATAGGGGATATCTTCGCCGATATGCCAAATTAAAGAGTTAGCGGCCGATTTTCGCGACGATCCGGTACCAACTACATCCCCTACGTAAGCTACCGGATGACCTTTTTGTTTCAGTGTCGCAATAGTTGCTAATGCGTTTGGCATCCGCGACTCTAACATTACTAACCCGTGTAAGGGAATATCGGGCCTGGTTGTTGCGTGGGGTGCGGGGGAAAGATCGTCGGTATTGGTTTCTCCAGGTACTTTAAAAATAGTAACGGTAATTTTTTCTGGTATTTCCGGGCGATCGCTAAACCATTTTGCTTCTTTCCAAGAATCGATTACTCTTTTAGCATAGGAATTGTTCTCCGATAGTTCTAAAATATCGTTAAAAGCATCGAAAACCAGTAAAGTTTTACTTAATGCTGTCGCTGCAGTAGATGCTATTTCCGTATTTGCAGACTTAAGTAATTCTACTAAAGATTGAACGTTGTAGCCCCCGACCATTGTACCTAATAGTTCTACTGCCGCTACTGGGGTAATTAAAGGTGATTTTATTTCTTCTTTGGCAACTGCACTTAAAAAACCTGCTTTAACATAGGCTGCTTCATCTACTCCCGGAGGTATGCGATCGCGCAATAATGTCAGTAATGTTTTTTCTTCTCCTGCTGGGGGATTTTTCAGCAATTCGCACAATTGGGCTGTTTGTTGCGGGTTTAATGGTAGTGGTGGAATGCCTAACGCTTCTCTTTTAGCTGCTGCTTCGCGGTATTCTCTTAACATTTAATTATTTCTCCAACTTTCTAGATCTGTTTTAGTCGCGCTTTGATTTGCGGCTTATTCTCGCAACTTTTTAAACATTTTTTTACAGATCGTATAGACTATTTCTTTAAGATATTATCTTCAGTATGCGATCGAACGAGTGTAGTTACTTTTATTGTAATGTTTGTAATCTCGAGTCTGCTTTATGTTTTCTCGCGGTTCTAAAATTTACGATTTACTAATTGAAGAGGATATTAGTGAAGTTTTTGATTTTCTCAATGTTTCGATCGCAAAATGAAAAAAGGTTTCTATCCGAAAAAATAGTTCGATCGCTTACTAAAGTATAACAAGGCGGCTATATTCCTCATTTTTTTTTGAATTACTTTGCCAACCTAGAGTTAAATGGCGATCGCCTCAAAGCAGAGTTTGTTTTACCTAATGCGATGCGCGCTGATATTTTCTGCATTCAATTTTAAATATAAAATAATTAGCACCGCCCGATTTACTTTTTGTCAGGACGTTGCAAAATCTTAAAATAATTTACTAATTAAAAAGGGACAAAATCTAAAAATAAGTTTAAATTGTTCTATTGTTTTAGACGCACATATATATGTCTGCAAAATAAAAATTCTCCTCTTTTAGACAGAGGAGTTTAAATCTCTATTCAAATAAACTATAGCGATCGAATTGTTGAGCTTGTTGAACTAATCTATTTTGAACTCTTTCTCTGACTAGATCGCACAATTCAAAAATTGTCGGATCGGCGATTTCGTAATATACACTTACTCCTGAAGGATTGCGATTTAAAAGTCCCGCTTGAGTTAACACTTTAAGATGTTTTGATAAGTTAGCTTGTCCTAAACCAGTTGCTTCTGCTATCTCTGTAACATTCATCGGGCCGGACTTTTTTAATAAATCTAATACTGTCAAACGACTTAATTCTGAAAGGACTTTAAAGTATTCTGCTACCAAAATTAATGGTGTAGAAGAGACATCTGAAGGCGGGATTTCGATCATCATAAAATTGAAAAAATTGATTTTAATAGTTAAATAACTAAATGGTTGTGCTTATATTTAAATAGAGGGTTTTGTTGATGAAAAGAGTGGAATATTGGATTTTACTTAAATTAGATTTCACTCCTTTTCCAACACAAACAACTTCATACAATTAAAATTAGGTAAAAAAATTTACAAGCTTTTAATAGCTAATAAATCATTTGCTACGTTAACCGTGCTGACTTAGCTTTTGGCTCGATCGGCACTCATGACGCAAAAGTTATGACCTCTTAAAGAATACTATAACGATTACGAAAAGAAATGAATAGGAAACAGGAACCTAAAATAAGAGATCTAGATCGTCTATTTGATTATTGAGAAGAACAGTTATATAGTGCTAGATATCACTGACATATATTTGTATTCCTGAATTCGTTATTTTGACTGTATCTATCGACGGAATTTTAGTCCCTCAAGGACAAGAATATCAAACAGTTTGCCGAGCAATCGCAAAAACTTCGGCTTGCTTGCCAATTATTCCGATTCCTGTAGGAATTATACCTGCAAGAAATTACTTAAAAAAATGGCTCGAGTCGGAAGATCCGCAAAATAGCTTAACTAATTTTCTGCTGTGCGGTTTGTGCGGTAGTTTGTCGAAAAATCACAATATCGGCGACATTGTTGTATATCAAAATTATATTTATGTCTCAAGTTCTAATTGCGAAACACAATTAGAGTGCGAACCGGAATTACTAACTTATCTTCAAGAAAAAGTTACACCAAAACCAGATCTAGTAAAAGGTTTGACTGGCGATCGCGTTATTTGTTCTGCATTAGAAAAGAGAGATCTCAACAAAACATATCGAGCTGATGTAGTGGATATGGAGGGTTTTGGGATTGAAACAATTTTAAAAGAAACAGGAAAAAGAAGGTTAGGGACAATTAGAGTAGTCAGTGACGACGCGCTTCAAGATTTACCTAATTTAGCAGATGCAATCGACGAGGGAGGAAATTTACTCCCATTACCTCTGACGATCGCAATGTTAAAAAAACCTCTAGCAGCCAAGCGTTTGATTTGGGGATCGCTGCGATCGCTTCAAGTTTTGGAACGAGTTATAATTCAATTATTTTCCTAAACTTTTATTTAAACCAATAATTTTGTCCAAAAATTTAAAAATCTAAGATTTAACTACTAGGTTATAAGCTTTTATCTTCCAAAGAAACTATTTTGCAAGCGATTCCTTTATTTCCCTCAATCGGACAATTTTTATTGGGAGATTGGCCGACTAATTTAATTTCTATTATTCCAAAAGTAGAACAAACCAAACTAAGTAGAGAAATATACGTGCCGATATTTCTAATTACATTCTTGTTTTTTACCAATTGTATGAAAATCATGGCTTTCTTTAAAAAATGTTTACAACGACTAAAAATACCAATGCAACTTAATTAAAGTTGGTTTAATTACTTAAAGAATTTTCTTTATATAAAATACATATTAAAATATCTTTTCATGCCAGTCTACAGTGGATTTACTTAAACAATTGCATTTCGGCTATCGGCATCGATCGGGGATCGAAATCATCATACGATTCAAGCTAGAGTTTGCTGAGATCGTCTTTTTAGAAGACAATTTTAATCTCAACTAAAAAATAGTTACATTTTAGTTACAGCTATGTACGAGTTCATCTTTAAAGACTTTAATTTACCGCTCCAATAATGATTACCTACTAAATGATGCTAACAATATTGTCTTTGTTCCCTGCAATTTGATATAAATTATTTATACTCTGTTTTAAATTATGTAATAAATGTTAGTAAGACTACCATAATTAAGTATCTTGTAATTTTAAAGATCGAAATATTACCAACAACAAAATCCTCAATATTTTTCGGTAATAAATATACCGATGAGAATAGGGAGATCGTCAGAGAACAAGTATTATAAATTCAAGGAAAACTATGTTAATCTTAACTACCGAAGATGTAAAATTCTGTTTTGTCAAACCGATAAATTTGCATTCATTAATGGGAATGAAGTATGGCAACTGGTATTTTTATTTTAACGATTTTCTTAACTTAGATTTAGAAGAAATAAAAATAAAATATCAACAATGGCTAGACAATACGGAAAAATCGGGAGAAATAAGAGCGATACTTAAAACAAAGGCTGGTTTTTATCTGTGCGTTCACTTAAGTGAATTAAAGCCAATAGCGGCATCGAAAGCAATAGTAGATATTTGTCAAGCAATGCGAAATTCTGCAGATCTTGAAGTCAATTCTCGCCGTCAAAAGTTGCGAATTTATAAAAAATGTTTTGTTGGCTCGGAAGCCGTAAATTGGATGGTAGAAAATCTAAATATTTCTCGTTCTGAAGCTGTTAAATTTGGTCGCAAATGTCTTGAGAAAAACTTATTTGCTCATGTTTTAGGGGAAAACGACTTTGAAGACAATGAAACTCAATTGTATCGCTTTCAAGAAGACGGCCAGCCAGATCGAAAATATCAATCTTTCGTTTTAAGTAGTTAATAATGAAGTTTTTCCAAGAAAGAAAAGCTAAATTTTTAGTAGGCAATGCATTTTATCGTTGTGAAAGTGAAGTAGTCAGAGATTTAGGGGTTTTAGCTGCAGCTATTTACAAGGGCGATCGCGGTAGTCTGAGAGTTTTAGATGTTATGAGCGGTTCGGGGGTTCGCAGCTTGCGATACTGGCTTGAGGGCGGCGCAGATTGGATTTGGACTAATGATAGCAACCCAGAATTAAACGATCTTTTGCAGCAAAATTTAGGAGCGGCGATCGCCAGTGGATGCCTTAAATTAACCCATCGAGATGCTAATCGCATCTTTTTTGATTGCTACGATCGCAAAGACTATTATGATTTGGTAGATGTGGATAGTTTTGGTGCGGGGCTGCCTTTTCTCGATACGATGTTATGGGCAACTAAAATAGGCGGTTTAATCTATTTAACTAGCACCGATGGGAAAACAGGAACGGGACATTTGCCGGAAAATAGTTTAAAGATGTACGGTAGTTATACTCGCATTCATCCTGCTGCACAAGAGCAAGCATTGCGGCTTCTAATTGGGAAGATGCAACAGTCTGCAGCCAGTAAAGGACTGGGTATAGAGCCAATTTTTTCGTTGTTTGCAGCAAAAACTTATCGGATTATGGCGCGTTTAAGTTCTAAACCCCGTTTAAATGCAGAAAATTACGGCTTTCTCGGTTATTGTCATGCTTGCGGTCAATATCAAACAATTGATTGGCGAAAATTGGGTCAAAATCATTGCCCAGTTGAGGGATCTCCTCTGACTTTAACCGGCCCGCTCTGGTTGGGAAAACTGCACGATCGCAATTATTTAGAGCAGATGATAACTTTAGCAGAAAATTGGCAGTGGCCGAAGCGAGTCGAATTACTGCAAATTATGCGATCGGAAGCAGATCTACCGCCTTATTTCTATACTTTAGGGGAAATTGGTCGCAGGGGGAAAATGGATATTCCCAAGCGATCGCAGCTAATTTTAGCAATTCAAAATAGGGGTTATCGAGCTAGTGCTACCCATATCGATCCACAAGCAATTAAAACGGATATGACTTTGCTAGATTGCATTAGTGTAGCTCGAGAGTTAACTACTGCTCTTGATTTTAAAAATCTTTTATAAGACTTTTTGACAAAAAATATTTTCGACTCGATCTGTAATAAACTCAATTTATTATCGTTTGGCGATCGCCAAATTACTTATTCTTCAAGACAATGCCAGCAAAAATTGAAACGGAAGTTCATTTAAAAAGACCTTGTCTGTTAGTCAGAGATTTAGAACAATCTTTTACTGTATATCGAGATATATTGGGTTTTGAAGTTGATTATCTTAGCGAAGAAGCATCCCCAGAATCTTATTTATATACCATATTTAAACTACCCAAAACTGCTAGATTAAAGTTCGCTTCACTAACTACAAAATATGAAGATCGGGCTTTAGCTTTAACGGAAGTAAAAGGTATAGAATTGCCAAAATCCAGCCCTCATACTATGGGATTAGTAATTAGAATTCCCGATTTAAATAAGGCGATCGCGCAAATTAGTAAATTAGGTTTAGAAACGGTAAAAGCTAATTCTTTTAGTCCTGCTGAGGGTTTAATCTTTACCGAACAAGGTTTTTACGATTATGACGATCGCTTAATCGTTCTCTATGAGGTTAAGCCAAAATCGATTTAATTTTAGTTTAAATTTAATTTAAAAGTTCAAAGCGATCGGCTATTTTAGATCCGGTATAATTAGCCACCCATCCTGCTGGACTATCAAATAGACGAATGCAAGAAAATGATGGTTGCGATCCCATATCGAACCAATGAGGAGTATTAGCAGGAACGCTAATTAGGTCATTTTGTTCGCAAAGTAGATGATAAACTTTATCTTGAATATGTAAAACAAAAAGTCCTTTTCCTTTGACAAAAAAGCGAATTTCATCGTCAGCATGGGTATGTTCTGATAAGAATTTTTGACGCAATTTTTCTAGATCGGGTACATCTGGATTAATGTTAATTACATCGTAAGTTTGATAGCTAGTTTTCTCGATTAATTTTTGAATATCTTCTTGATATGCGGTAATAATTTCTTCGTTACTGGTATTCTCTTCTAGTTCGATTTTTGCGGGCCATCTTTCAAATAAGACCCCCACTTTTGCTAATTCTGCAGCTATTGTTTCTGCATCTGAAGATTCTAGTAATGGTTTTTCGGCTCGCTCTTCTGAATATATTTTTAATTGACTCATGATTTTATTTTATTCCCAGTTATTCTATTTATAATATCAGATCTTTATTTCATTAAAATTGTTAACAATTTGATGGTTGTTCGTATTTTCTGGCATTCGATCTCTAACCAAAAGAATTGTCTGATATCGGGCATTTGCAGCAGCATCTAATTCTGCTACCACATCGGATAAAAATAGTATTTCTTGAGGCTCGATCTTTATTTCTCGGGCAATTTTTGTATAAGATAAAGATTCTTTTTTATTGCCGATACGAGTATCAAAATAACCGCTAAATAAAACATTGAGATTGCCATATTCTGTATGACCGAATAGGGATTTTTGGGCTTGTTCCGAACCAGAAGAATAAACATAAAGACTCAAGCCGCGATCGCGCCATTTTTGTAAATTTTGATAAGCGTCTTCGTAAATATGTCCTTTAAATTTTCCTTTGTTAAAGCCATCTTCCCAGATTAAACCTTGTAATTTTTTTAAAGGTGTAATTTTTAGATCTGCTTCGATCCAACCTAAAAGAGTATCGATTACTGACTCGATGTTAAGATTTTCTTGACCGACTTCTATTTTAATATCTTCGATTATTGCTGCTATTTCTGGCTCTTGATAATATTGACGAATATATTCAGGAATTGCTTGACTGGAGTAGGGAAAAAGAACTGTATGAACGAAATCAATCGAAGAAGTCGTTCCTTCAATATCAGTTACGATCGCTTTAATATTCACTTACCCACCTCTAAAAGCATTTTATTTAATTCGCAAGCCAATAAAAATTCTATTCCTTCTAAGTGTCTTTTGGCTTCTTGAATATCTTTTCCCCAAGCATAAACTCCGTGACCTCTGACTAAAAAACCGTAACTAAAAATATCTTTTTGCCAGCGTTGTTTTAACTGTTCTGCTAAATATAATATATTTCGATCGTTATCTAAGATTGGCAATGTTACCGCATCTTCGTGACTGGTTATACCTTGAAGAGCTTTTTGCATTTCATATCCGCAAAAAATCAAGCAATCTCGATTTAAAAAATGAGTTGATAATACGGTAGCCGGGACGCTATGAGTGTGTAAAACAGCTCCAATATCTGCACTAAAACCATATAAACTTGTATGAAGCATGGTTTCGGCTGAAGGTTTTTTAGAAGTAGAATTAACTTTACCGTTGAGATCGCAAACCAGAAAATCTTCTGCTTCTAATCTGCTTTTATCGACCCCTGAAGCCGTAATTAAACAGCTATTTAAATCGAGTCTGGCAGAAAAATTACCTCCTGTTGCCGAACACCATCCGCGAGATGCGATCGCATCTATAACTTCTTTTAATTGTGTTGCCGTACTTTGGTAGTTCATTGACAATCGAGTTGGTTTTATTTTAATAAATAATTAAAACTAACCCGATCGCCCGAATTTTAGATTATTTTAACCAACGACTGGCGATCGGCATTCTCCACCCAGTACCGAAAGCGCGATCGGTGATTTTAATCCCTGGAGGGGCTTGTCTGCGCTTAAATTCAGCCCTGCCTACCAACTTCATCACTTTATTAACTGTATCGCGATCGTGACCGCTAGCGATGATTTGCGCGGGCGATCGATGCTGACAGATAATTCGCTCGAGAATATCGTCTAAAATTTCGTATTCTGGTAAAGAATCTCGATCTTTTTGATCTGGTTTTAATTCCGCGCTGGGGGGTTTATTAATAATATTAAAAGGGATGATTTCTCGATCGCGATTTAACCAATTGCAAAGGTCGTAAACTCTTGTTTTCGGTACGTCTGCAATGACGGCTAAACCCCCATTCATATCGCCGTATAAAGTGCAATATCCAACAGCCATCTCCGATTTATTGCCCGTAGATAATAGTAAATAACCGAATTTATTGGCGATCGCCATTAATAAGTTACCTCTAATTCGCGATTGAATATTTTCTTCTGCAACTCCAAATTCGGTATTGGCAAAAAGAGGAGCTAATGCTGCGTCGTAAACCTTCATTAAGCCTTCAATCGGCAATTTTTCACTGTTTATGCCCAAATTATCCACCAAAGCCACCGCATCGGTAATAGAATGGGTGGAACTGTAGGGAGAAGGCATTAATACTCCTAAAACATTTTCCGGCCCCATTGCAACTGAGGCGATCGCCGCAACTAAAGCCGAATCTATTCCGCCGCTCAAACCCAATACTACCTTAGTGAAACCGCATTTTCTAGCATAATCTTTCACGCCTAAAACTAAAGCTAAAAATATCTCTTCTGCTTCTGTTTCTGGCAAATTAACTATCGATCCGGGCAATAAATCCCCTTTTGCTTCATCGTAATCGATTATTACTAAATCGCGCTCGTAAGCCTTAGCTCGACACATTAATTGTCCGTTACAATTAAAGCTAAAACTATTACCATCAAAAATTAAATCGTCATTTCCTCCGACTTGATTGACGTAAACTATCGGAATTCTGGCGCGAATTGCGCTAGATTTTAACATTTCTTCCCGTAATTTATGCTTGTTTACAGTGTATGGAGATGCGGATAAATTAACAACTAAATCGATATCTAATTTTACTAAATCTTCGATCGGATTGATTTGGTAAGTGCGTTTTCCCCAAAATTTTTCATCGTTCCAAAGATCTTCGCAAATAGTTACGCCGATTTTAATTCCATCTAAAGTAAAATAGTTACTTTCATAGCCGGGTTGAAAATAACGATCTTCATCAAAAACATCGTAAGTTGGTAAAAGACGCTTGTGAAATATTTGTTTAATTTGACCCTTATCTATTAAAGCGATGCTGTTAAATAATGGCTTTTCTCCTCGGGATGCAGCTTGAGAATTAGTTTGTACTGTTCCGACTAATACTGCTAGTTGACTTGGTAATTTTCGAGCTAATTCTGTTAATTGTTCGCCCATATTTTGAACAAAACTGGGATTTAATAATAAATCTCGCGGCGGATATCCGCATAAAGATAATTCTGGAGTTAGTAACAGTCTCGCCCCGAGTTTAGCTGACTCTTCTGCGGCTGCTAAGATCTGTCGAGCGTTAGCAGAAATATTGCCAATAGTTGGATTTAATTGTGCGATCGCTATTTTCATTTTTAATTTTTAAATAAATACAAGGGGCTTATCTTTTAACGGGGCAAAAGCCTCAGCATCAAAACGATACAAACTAGCAGGACGACCAGCTCCGCGACATACTTTAACGCCGGTGTCGCAGAGAATTCCTAATTTTAATAGTTTAGATCTAAAATTAGAATAATCGGAAAAGTTTTCCCCTAAAACCGTACAGTAAAGTTGATAAATATCGTTTAAAGTAAACTCATTTGGTAGCACGTCGAAAGCGATCGGACTGTATTCTAATTTATTACGCAAACGACGATAACCGTAATCTAAAATTGTTTGATGATCGAAAGCAAGCTCGGGAACATTTTGGACTATGTACCAAGCAGTATCTTTTTTATTTTGAGAAATTAATTCTGCTTCTTCAAATTTTACTAATGCAAAATAACTAACAGATAAATAGCGTACGCCAAAACTATTGGGAGATTCCCTCGGATCGCGATCGGGGCCGCCAAAAGTATAGAGTTGTTCTAAATAAAGGCGATCGACTCGGATCTTTTCTGCTAAAATTCTGCGAGCCGCACTTTTTAAAGATTCGCCTTCGCGAACTAAAGTTCCTGGCAAACAAGGATAGCCTAAAAATGGTTCGTCTTTGCGTTTAATTAACAATACCAACAGTCGATTGCGATCGGTATCGACGGAGAAAATAACATTATCAACTCCAACTTTAAAATCAGCTAATAACTGCTTTTTGACTATGCTCGTGCTGCCTTTTGCCATCGATACAATCGCTCTCTTTTAATATAATTCTTGACTGGTAAAGTTACCGCATCTTTATCCCCTGCTTCGCGGTAAGCTGTTGAAGAAACTTCAGGAGCATCGAGATCGGCAACATTTACTTTTGTTCCTAAATCTTTTAAGGCTTGTAAATCCGTTTTTTGAATCGGATATCCCGGACGAGGTATTACTAAAATTTCTACTCGTGCCAATAATTCTTCTACAGCGTACCAACGGCGAATTTGACGAACTAAATCCGAGCCGATCGCTAAAATAAATTGAGGATCTTCACCCCATTTTTTTCGCGCTTTTTGGACGCTAATTAAGGTACGACGATCGCTTAATTCTTCGTGTAATTGAATGTTATTTTTAAAAGTATCTATTTCTGCAATCAATAACTTCAACATCTCGGTGCGATGTTCGAGGGGAGTTTGATGGGTTTTAAGGGGATTATTTGAAGCCCAAACTGCTACATAATCGTAGCGATCGCCGAGCCATTTTAAAATAGCTTGATGTCCTGCGGTTGGTGGATCTGCACTAGTACCAAAAAGAGCAATTTTTTTCATTTTTTGATTATTATTTACGAGTAATTAAGGATAGACGAAGTTGTTCTAAAGATTGGGATATTTCTACTGTTATAGGTTGCGGGCGATCGATTTGGCGACATTCTAAAGATAGACTGGATAATGTTTTCGCCGTGCGTTTTGATATAGTTGCTAAATTTTCTTGCTCTTTGGTTGCTTGACCTTGTTTCATCATTAGTTGCAATAAAGGGCGTTCGTTGGCTTCAGGGGTTTCTGAAGCTAAAGCTAGCCGATCGCGACTGATTAAATTGTTATTATAACTGCGAAAAATCTGTTTGCGTCCGGGATAAGTGGCTTTATTTTTGGACTCTTTCATGGTAGGGATGGAGTCGATCTCGACCAGTTTATAAACTCCATTGACTGGTTTTCCGCTGACTAATTTCGTCCCGATTCCATATCCGTCAACGGAAGCATCCCCAGCTTTTAAACGGTTAATTTCCCATTCGTCTAAATCGCCACTAACGAAGATATTCGTATCGGGTAAAATACTTTTGACTGCTTTAGATAGTTCGAGCAAGTCTCCCGAATCGATTCTGACACCTGCAACTTTAATTTTGTTTTGTTTAACCATTTCTGCCAATTGCTTTGCTGCGGCGATTGTGTCGTAAGTATCTATTAGTAAAGCAGCATCGGGAAAATAACGATTAAAAGCATTAAATGCCTCCATTTCGCTCCCTGAAGTTGCTTGAATTGCCATGACTAAAGAATGAGCCATCGTACCGCTTGGTTTGCGGCCCAATTTTAAAGCGGCTAAAACGTTTGATGTGGCATCCATACCCCCCGCGATCGCGGCCCTAGCAGCCCAAATTGCTCCTTGAGGGCTAAAGGCGCGCCTAGTGCCAAATTCTAATAGTTTGGCTTTTTCTCCGGCTACGTCGCGCATTCTGGCGGCTTTGGTCGCAATTAAAGTTTGGTAATTAATTGTATTGAGTATGTAGGTTTCGATTAATTGAGCTTGCCATAACGGTGCTTCTATTCTCAAGATCGGTTCGTTGGCAAAAATAGCTGTTCCTTCTGGTACGGCCCAAACATCCCCAGTAAACCTTGCTTTGGCTAAATTTGACCAGAATTTTTCTGGAGCGCGATCGAATATTCCGGTTTGTTTCAAGGAAGATATCTGCGAAGAATTAAAATGGAGCTTTGCTAAATAATCTAAAACTTGGGCCAGTCCCGCAGCAATTAAATAGCCAAACTCTTCTGGCAAACTTCTAACAAATAGCTCAAAACTGGCTGGTTTATTTGCTAAATTTTCTCCTGCATAGCAAGCGGCCATTGTGAGTTGATACAGATCTGTTAATAGGCTGTAATCCTCTGTACTAATTGATAATTCTCGATCTTCTACCGTAATCATTATTAATTAATATTTATGTTTTTTTGATTATAGTAGATTTTACCATAATTGGAAAAACATTCCACAAAGTAAACCTCCGGTCGTGCAGATCGGAGGCTAATTTAATTTACATTTAAAGAGATTTTAGTTTATCTTTATTTAGTAGCGTTTACTATCTACGACCGTTCTGATAGAGAGTTGAGTCTCTTTTCGATAGCAATAAAGTGGAGGAAGCGATAGAAACTCCACAACGCTCAAATTAACCGCCCGCACGTTTGACATCGCTCTCCTTCAACGTGCAATTAAAAACCACAACGGTAAAACTTTTAAGCGGCTTTGTTTTTTCTCCTATGTCATTTAAGATAACAATTTATATAGACAACGATCGCTTTTTTTCAAATTAAGTAACAAAATTAAGTTTAATTAACAAGAATCTGCTAAAAATATGTGTCTCGAAACTAGTTTAATTGAGGGAATTTTCGCAACGATCCGGGCAATTTTCGTCTAACCAGCCATAGGGGTGGATCGCACAAACTAGCAAATTACCACCATAAACTCTACCGTGATAATTATTGCAACCAATACAAGCGGGATGCCGTTCTAATGTTGGCTCTACTTTAGGATTAAGATAAAGATCGATATCTTCTTCTAAGTCTTGTACTCCCAAGCCAAAATATTCGCGGTTGAGGTCTTCTGGAGCTAAACTATCAAAAAACGATTCTATTTCAGCAATAATTATATTTTCAAAATCGCCGATCGCATCATCTAAAGATTCTTTTCCTTCTTCGACAAGATCTTCTAATAACTGATTGACGTTTTTGAATAGGGCTTCACATTCAATGGTAACTAATTCTATTGTTGCTAGGAAATCTTTTTGCCACTCTTCCATGTTCTTCGATTAAATAGTAAGATTGAACGATTCAATTTAAAGAGAAAAATTGCTTGACTAATCTTTTTTCAGACGACGCAATTCTTCTTGTAGAGATTGTACCTGTTCTCGCAAAGAATCTATGTTGTCAGGATTATTATTGTCGCTTGTCTCTGAATTTGCAGCAGTTGAATCTTCATCTTCGGTAACAATTTCAATCAAACGCGGCTCTCTTTTCTTATCTTCTGGGCTGTTTTTTTCAATATT
This sequence comes from Prochloraceae cyanobacterium, assembly GCA_030065265.1. Classification (GTDB taxonomy): domain Bacteria; phylum Cyanobacteriota; class Cyanobacteriia; order Cyanobacteriales; family JASJDA01; genus JASJDA01. Next base: position 649 of record JASJCW010000053.1, on the reverse strand, counting down.
CGTTTGTTCGACTTGTTGCTGTTGAGCTTTTTTCATTATTTCTTCAACAACTTTGCGGGCTTCATCGGTAGTCATTTCACCGCGATCTACCATTTCATCGGCTATTTTTTGTGCTTGAGATCTTAATTCTGCTAGTTTACTGCCAGCTTTTTCAGTGGCGTAGGAAGCTAGTCCTACCCCTAAATATAATGCTTTTTGAACTATATCTCCAAAACTTGGCATATTAATTTCCGCTCCTTAATGCGATCGCCCTCTTCTTCTAACTTTAGGATATGGAGCAACTAATTAACTACCCATAAATTTTTTTTATTTCAATTGAGCTAATTGTGTGGCGATGGGTCTAGAAAATTTTAAAGACCCGGTTTACACGCCTATTGCAAGCATCCCTTATTGCTGCTACTTCCGTCCTGACAAAGTTCGGGCGTTGTAATCGCGTGTTCCGAGTCCCTATTATCCTAACACGTTTAGGACTGTCAAAGTAAAGATTTTTTTGAGCAAGATAGAGAAAGATCGATTTAATACCAATTCTCAAAAATAGCTAGAGAGATAGAGCATCAAGAATATACTGATAGCCAGTCAATGAATGAATTAGTTTTTCTGATAGAGAATTAAGAATATTAGCTACTTTATATTTTAGTTCTTCAAGGTC
>JASJCW010000052.1 GCA_030065265.1 Prochloraceae cyanobacterium | reverse complement strand
TTAGCAAAAGAGCCGGATTGGTCGATCGCCCGATTGATAGATCTTCTCGAAGGTCGCAGTTTGCAACCCCTTCATGGGATTGGTTGGGGTGGTGGAAAAAGGATGGGAACTTTGTTACCAGGTAATTTTACCGTTGCAACTCACCTCTTAGGCACATCGATTCAGCCTAACTTTAATAATGTTATCTTAGCCTTTGAAGATGTTACCGAATTGCCCTATCGGATCGATCGCATGTTAACTCAATGGCGATTGAGTGGTATCTTTAACAAAATTAACGGTTTAGCTTTAGGTCGTTTTAGTCGCTGCGATCGGCCTCAAGGCTCTTCTAGTTGGACGGTAGCAGAAGTATGGCGCGATCGCACAAAAGATCTTAACATTCCCATCGTTTGGGATTTACCTTTCGGCCACGACGGCCCCAATGCAGCTCTGTTAGTCGGACAAAAGGTAGAATTAGATGGAGAGACTGGAATTTTAAAATTTTTGCAATAGAACTATTCGAGCATAATTGGATGATAAGCTAACAGATGCGCTTAAAATACAAAAGTAATTACCATGTCAGAGTCAAACGGAGTTCCCTTACTATTAAAAGCAGCTCGCGGCCAAAAAGTAGATCGTCCTCCCGTCTGGATGATGCGCCAAGCAGGACGCTACATGAAAGTTTATCGCGATTTGCGAGATAAATATCCCAGTTTTCGCGATCGCTCGGAAAATCCCGATCTGGCTATTGAAATCTCTTTGCAACCTTGGAGAGCTTTTCAACCAGATGGAGTAATTATGTTCTCCGATATTTTAACTCCACTCCCGGGCATGGGAATTAATTTTGATATTGTTGAAAGTAAAGGGCCGGTTATCGATCCCCCGATCCGCACTCAAGCACAAATTGATAATTTACGCACTTTAGATCCAGAAGAATCTCTTCCTTTTATTAAAACTATTCTCAATTCTCTTCGCAGCGAAGTAGGTAACCAATCTACTGTTTTAGGTTTCGTTGGCGCACCTTGGACTTTAGCAGCTTATGCTATTGAAGGGAAAAGCTCGAAAAACTATTCTGTTATCAAGGGGATGGCTTTTTCTCAACCGCAAATGTTGCATCAGTTTTTAGCTCATATTGCAGATTCGATCGCCATTTATATCCGCTATCAAATCGATTGCGGCGCGCAAGTAGTACAAATGTTCGATTCCTGGGCTGGGGAACTCTCCCCTCAAGATTATGAAACTTTTGCTTTACCATATCATCAAAGAGTTGTCAAGCAAGTAAAAGAAACTCATCCCGATACGCCCTTAATTTTGTACATTAGCGGTAGTGCGGGAATCTTAGAAAGAATGAGTCAATCTGGGGTGGATATTGTCAGCGTAGACTGGACTTTAGATATGGCAGAAGCGAGAGCTAGATTGGGTCAAGATATGAAAGTACAAGGAAATATGGATCCTGGTGTCTTATTTGGCTCGAAAGATTTCATCCGCGATCGCATTTTGGATACAATTAACAAAGCAGGCGATTCGGGTCATATTATGAATCTCGGTCACGGCGTTTTAGTCGGTACTCCTGAAGAAAATGTCGAACATTTCTTTGCTACGGCTAAAGAGTTTCGATACTAATTAGAGTAGAGGTTTTTTAACAGCGAGTGGGAAGTCCCCTAATAAGTGGAACGAAATTAGGGGCGATCGCTCCAGTTAAAATTACTCGATCGAATACGATCTGAAAAAAAAGCTTGTTGCTCCTTTAAACTTGTTATTTGTTTGTCAAGCAAATTAAACCATAATAATGCGAATTTTTTTAACGGGTGCAAGCGGTTGTATCGGTCATTATCTGACAGAAGCTTTAATTCAAGAAACGGAACACGAAATATTTCTTTTAGTCAGAGATCCTCATAAATTAAAAATAGATTATCAAAATTGCGATCGAGTTAATATTTTACAAGGCGATCTGCGCGAGATCGAACGATATCAAGATTTATTATTAACTATTGACACGGCAATTTTAGCCGCAACTGCTTGGGGAGGATCGGAGTCGAAAGAAATTAATATAACTAAAAATATCGATTTAATTAATTTATTATCGCCAGAAGTTTGTCAGCAAATTATCTATTTTTCTACTGCTAGCATCCTCGATCGCCAAAATAATTTACTACCTGAAGCAGGTCAATTAGGTACTGATTATATCAGCACTAAATATCAATGTTTTGAGAAATTATCCGAGTTAGAAATTGCTAGTAAAATTACCGCAGTGTTTCCGACTTTAGTGCTTGGAGGAGACGACAATAAACCACTATCTCATATTTCTGGAGGATTACCAGAAGTTGTTAAATGGATCGATCTAATTAGGTGGTTAAAAGCTGATGGCAGTTTTCATTTTATCCATGCCAGAGATATTGCTTTAGTTATATTATATTTAATCGAAAATCCGCCCCAAAATTCCGCTTCAGACCAAATTAAGAAAATAGTTTTAGGCAATCGGGCAATTACAGTTAACGATGCAATAACTGAAATTTGTAATCATCTAAATCGAAGGATTTATTTCCGCATTCCTTTATCAATTTGGTTGGCCAACTTTTTTATCAAAGTATTTCGCATTCAAATGGATGATTGGAGTCGATTTAGCCTCGATTATCGCCATTTTACCTATCAAGACCCAGTTAATCCAAATAGTTTTAATCTAAAATGTTACTGCCCAAATTTAACTGAAGTAATGAAAGTTGCTGGGATATCCTCAAAAATAAATTAGAAAAATAGCTCGATTTAAAGAAAAAACTAATAATCTTTTGCCACTAAACTCTAATCAATAATTAGCGATAATAAATCCCCAGCTAATTGACAAAACTTTTTTTGCCTTCTTGCCTTTTGCCTTTTGCCTCCTGCAAACAAAAAATTGTAATTAATAGAGCGATAGTATTCTGACAAAAAGCTCTGCAATCTAGGATTGAGACCCAAATAAGAGCGATATTGTATTTATCCTGATTTTCACTTAAAATAAAATCTGATTAATTTAAATATAATATCTTTCTCGCTCGAAACCATATATAAAAATATATTTACAACAAAAATCAAATAAATAAAAAAAAGCAATGAGCGATCCCGAAAAAAATGTGAACGATCCCGATTCTGGGGAAGAAGAGAAAAATCAAAGTTCGGCAAGTGTGGAAGAAAAAGTTAAAGAACGAGTTTCTCAAGCAAAAACCCAAGCAAGAAAAGAAGAAGTATTAGAAATATACGAAGATCTGCTGCAAACAATTTGGGATCGAATTTTGCCAACTTTAGGTAGAGTAACAGTAATAGCGATCGTCGAGCGAGCCTTAGTATTGACAAAAGAAAGATATCCTTCGATTGCCCATTTAGAAGTAACTCCCAATGGTGTTTCCTTTGAAATATTGCGTCAGAGACTAGGTGAAGAAGAGCGAATGTTATTGAGAGAAGCTCTTAAAGAATTAATTGCCAACCTGATCGATATTTTAGCGATGCTAACAGGTGACATTCTTGTCAGACAATTACTCAAAGAAATCGAAGGAAGAAAGTTATTATGAACAGATCTCCAGGAACGAGACTGGGAAAACTATCTACAAATATTCCCGGTTTAGACGAAATTTTATCCGGTGGACTGCCAGAACTATCAACTAATATTATTACCGGGCCTCCAGGTGCTGGTAAAACTATCTTCACTCAACAGCTAATTTATACCAACGCCAGCCCCCAACGCAAAGTATTATATTTAATTACTCTTTCCGAACCTTCAGTGAAAATGCTGCATTATTTGCAGAAATTTGACTTTTTTGTCCCAGAAAAAGTCGGTAAAGAAGTAATTTATCTCGATATTGGCGAAGTGATCCGCGCTTCAGGACTAGATGAGGCGATCGATCTAATTATCAAACACGTTCAAGAATTCAAACCCGCGATCGTCGGTATCGATAGTTTTAAAGCGATCCACGACTTAGCTAGAGATCCCGTAGAAGTGCGTAAATTTGGGTACGATCTCAGCGTTAAATTAACAACCTGGGCCGTAACATCGCTTTTAATTGGCGAATACACCCAAAAAGAGATTGAAACAGAACCAATTTTTGCGATCGCCGATGGAATTATTCGCTTGCACAACGAACCTTTAGGTTTGCACTACCAGCGTTATTTAGACGTACTCAAACTGAGGGGAGAAGACTGTTTTACCGGAAGACATCCCTTTTCCATATCTTACGATGGATTAACCGTCTATCCCCGCATTAAAAGATTCTCCAGCACGCCATCAACAGAAGACATAATCCTCCCAAAAGCAAGCACGGGAGTTGAAGGACTCGATCGCATGTTAGAAGGGGGACTTCCGGGAGGAACTTCAACCATGATCGCAGGAGGTGCGGGAACTGGGAAAACCTTGATGGGATTGCATTTTATCACCTCTGGAGCAATTCAAGGCGAACCCGGAGTCATCGTTACTTTTCAAGAAAACTATCAACAATTGCGGAATATTGCCCGTTCTTTTGGTTGGGATCTGCGCGCTTTAGAAGAAGAAAATAAATTAATTCATCTTTATAGTTCTCCAGTTGAAATTCAACCGGATATTCATGCCGCTCACGTTAAAGCTGCCGTCGAAAAAATTGATGCTAAACGTGTTTTTCTCGATTCTCTTAAAGATATTGAAATTGCCACGCCAGATAAAGTCCGTTATAAAGATTATATTTATTCTTTAGTTAATGAATTGAAATTAAGGGGAATTACCAGTATTTTAACTAATGAAATTCCCGAACTATTCGGCCCGTTTCAATTAAGTGAATATGGAGTTTCTTTTATTGCTGACAACGTAATTTTGTTGCGCTACGTCGAACTGTCAGGAAAAATGGGACGAGCGATTAATATTATGAAAGTAAGAGGCTCTCAGCATAGTAAAGAAATTTGCTCCTTTGAAATTAACAATAACGGCATCCAAATCGAACAACCTATCAAAGCTCAGACAGGAATTTTAGCCGGAATGCCAGTATTGGGAAACCATCAATTAGATTTAAGTTATTTACCAATTCGCGCCCGTTTTGTCGTGCAAACTTTAAAACAAATCGGCACTTTAAAAATAGAACAATTATCTCAATCAACTGGACTTTCTGAGGAAAATTTAATCAAAGAATTAGAAGAGTTGCAAGAACAAGGTCTGGTTTTAGTAATACCTAGAAAAGGAATAGATTATTACAAAGCAACAATTTAGAATCATTTGAATTTAGACTAAAGTTACACGATTCTATTTTTAAAATCGTGCAGATAACTTAGTAATCTTTACTTCTTACTTTTTAAAATATGGGGAAAGAATTCGATTCAGATCGACCAATTGCTAGCTTGATATCGCCCGATCGCTCTTCTGAAGAATTGCAATTAAATAAAACAATTAAACTGGCAATCATGGCATCCGGCAATGGGAGTAACTTTGAAGCAGTTGCTAAAGCCATTGAAACGGGAAAATTAAACGCTGAAATTAAAGTTTTAATTTATAACAATCCCGATGCTAAAGTGCGATCGCGCGCCGAAAAATGGCAAGTGCCAGCAGTATTAATCAATCACAAAGAATTTAAAAAACGTCAAGACTTCGATCGCGCTATTGTTGAAACTTTAAAAGAATATCAAATCGATTGGGTAGTAATGGCCGGATGGATGCGAGTTGTAACAGAAGTTTTACTCCAAGCTTTTCCCAATCGAGTTATCAACATTCACCCCAGTTTATTGCCCAGCTTTAGAGGACTCCGCGCCGTTGAAAAAGCACTAGAAGCCAAAGTAAAAATTACTGGTTGTACCGTTCATATAGTTAGTTTAGAAGTGGATAGCGGCCCTATTTTAATTCAAGCCGCAGTACCAATATTAATCGACGATACCCCAGAAACCCTGCACGCTAGAGTTCAAATCGAAGAACATCGCATCTTACCCCAGGCGATCGCCCTGGCTGCTTTATCGCAGGAGAAGCAAGTTAGCAAGTAGCAAGTAGTAGTCAGTGGTTAGTAGTCAGTGGTTAGTGGTTAGTGGTTAGTGGGGTTTTAAGTTTAGAGTTAATCGATCGATTTCAGATTTTGAGAACAAGTTATATCTTCTCTCTCCCCCCTGCTCCGGTTGCTCCGGTTGCTCCTGCTGCTCTATTTTACTGATATCCTTGAGTAGGAAATCCTCGTCTTTGCAACATTTTACGAACTTGTCGGCCCGGAGTGTATTGATAGCCGAAACTAGAGCGATCGGAATCGTCGAGAATTTGCGGCGTTACTAAAACAATTACCTCAGCCCGTTCGTTATTGCGCTGAGTTCTTCTAAACAAAGAACCAATGACCGGCAAATCTCCGAAAATAGGTACTTTGGAAACTGTAGCTCGATCGGTCTCTTGAATGATACCCGATAAAATTAAAGTCTGAGAATCCCGCAAGCGAACCAATCCAGAACTTAATTCTCGTTTAGTAATTAAGTTAATCGTGTTGGGTGCGCCAAAGCCAGCAGTATTGAGCTGAAAATCTGCCCCTGGTGCGCTCACAGTAGGAGCGACCGACAAGCTAACAAAACCATTATCGTCAATGCGATCGACATTGATTTTTAAAATTAAGCCCACTTCTTCAATTTGAGCTTCAGTAGTTACTACTCCAGTATCTGGAGCGACGTTACTTTCAAAATTGGTGACGATATTTTGAGCTAATTTAACTGTAGCTTCTTGTCCTTCTTGAACCACTAAAGTCGGATCGGTGAGAATTTTCGCGTTACCGTTAGTAATCGTCGATTGAATTAAAGCTAAGAATTTATTCGGATATTGGAAAAAGCTTGGCAATCCTGATGTTGCCGTACCTGGAGTACCTTGAGATACTGAAGTTGTAATTAAACCAGTTGTGGGATCTAATGTTCGAGTAATTACATTATTAGTTGCAAGAGTAAAATCTGTTACCCCAGCAACAAAAGGATTATTTGAAACTCCAGCTATTCTAGGTACAAATTGCCCTGCTACCGAATTAGTTATTACTCGACCGTCCGGTTCAATAACTGTCGTACCGACACCAGTACCTGGAATTGAGAAAGGTTGACCGTTAAAATCTAAGAAAGTATTGCCTTCAGCAAAAGGGTTAATAACTGCTGGAGGATCGCTAATACGTCCGAGAGGCGAGTTAAGTTCGTCATTAGTTGGCGGTGTTGCGCCGCCAAATCTAACCGCCCCAGTTCCTTGATCTTGAGAAAAGAAACTATCGCCAACACCAAAAGAAAAACTGCTATTGTAGAATTCTTCGTTATTTAAATTAACATCGACAACTTTAACGTTAACTGCCACTTGACGCTGACGGGCATCTAATTGAACCAAGAAAGAAGAAGCAATTTCTACTTGGCGAGGAGAACCAACTAGAGTAACAAAATTCAGGCGATCGTCACTAGATACTTTCAATCCGCTTAAAAGTAAAGGTGCGGTCGAATCTTTGTCCGTATCGGTGATTTTTAAGGCTCTTAATTCAGCAGGTTCTCTAAGTCTTTGTACGACTCTTTGAGTTACTGGATCGACAATTTCTTTAATCGGAGTAATTAAACGCTCTACTTTAGCCCCTTGACTGGCTAAGAAAGCAGAAGCATTAGAAGCACTAACTTGGTTGAGGCGTAAAGTTCGAGAGACTAAATTGCGAGCTGAGTCGGGTAAATTATTGCCGACATAAATAGTGCTACCGCGACGATTGGCAGTTAAACCAGAAACTAACAGCACCGAGTTAAATACATCTTGAACTTTTTCGTTTTCGAGATCCAAAGAAATAGTTTGCTCGGTTGTTTGGGTTTGTTGACCGCTACCACTAGCACTAGTAAATACCAAGTTAAGACCGGCAGCTCTAGCTAATAAACCCAAAACCTCCCTAACTGGAGCTTCTCGCAATACTAGACGGGGTACTACAGCTTGAGTACCTAAATTGAGGGTAGAAGGGCTAGTATCGATATTAGAAATTGAAATATCGCCAACTGGTGGCGCGATCGCCCGAGGTAGAAATTGGGGACGAGGATTTGTAGTGTGGTTGGGTTTGCCGTTAATTAAAATATCTGGATTGGGAACTAATACATCGGGTTGAGCTTGAGCTAGCAACAAAGCTTTATGAGTTATTTCAACTTCATTAATCTCACTTTTGCGATTGACTCCTGCAAAAGAGATCGATTGAGCAGCTAAAAGAATTCCTGTTGCTGCGGCTACAATTCTTACGCCTCGAGCTAATGATGATTTGCGAAGCTGATTAGATTTTCTCACGGTTCTTTCCCTATTGAGTTGAAGTTTTTAGATTGGTAATAGCTGCACCGATCGCAGGTCAGGAAAAAATTCAAAAATTAAATCCTTTTACCTTGTGGTGTCATTATTTTTTTGACTTAGCTGCTTCTTCTGCCGCTTTGCGAGCTTGCTTTTCCTGGGGGGTTAGCGGGAGTAACACTTTGACAGTCATTTCAGTTGTGACTTTAGGAGAATTTTGCGGACGGAAATTGACCCCATCAAACAAGTAAGTTTGCGGTTCGGTTTGTCTGGAATTAACATCCTCAATTAGCAACAAAGTTTGTAATCGTTCGATATCGCGCAAAATATTTTCTGTCTGGTTAAAATCCCCTTCTATCTCCAAACTGACTGTTTGACGTTTCAGTTTGCCATTAACGAGAGGGCCTAAAGAACCATCATTAATAATAGTCGGTTCGGCTTCTTCGATTTTGTAATTTGTTAATTTTGCCCCCTGAACGGTAACTCGTTTATTAATATCCAACAGTAAAGTGTCAAATGTTTGTTGGTCAGAAAACAAACCTAAAATTCGCCCTTTTAGTTTTTGCTGTTCTTGGAGTTGCTCGTTTAATTTAGCTCTTTGTTTAGGAATATCTGTTTGTTTGGCATTTTTTAACTCGGTTAGTTTTTTCTGTTGCTCTTGTTTGAGGGTGGCATTTTGCTCTTGCATTGGTTGAACTCGAGATGTCCACAACCAACCACCAACTGCCAAACCGATCGCGGTGAAAACTATACCAGTTACCATCGGTGTAAAGGTAATACCAAAAGCTGTAGGATAATCTGGCTCAAAGCCCTGCTCGTCTTCAGGAGCAAACTTCTGGATGTAGGTCATTGTACTGGAATCCCCTCTTGTTGTAGAATTCTAATTCGTCTTACTATTCCCACAGAACCTTTATTTGATAATTCGTTAATTAACTGTGGGGCTGAAGTATCGGTAACTTGAGTAATGATTTTGTAGCTGACTAATTCCGGCGGTTTGATGCCGAGTTCTTCGAGACTGATACCTTCTTGTTGCGATTCAATTTGAATCGCATTTTCAACAATTCTCGTGTCTTCGATTTGAGTTTTATTGCCATTTAAGAATTTCGACTCTTGCAAAGTTAACAAAAAGTCGTTGACGAGACTCTGATTAATTGCATAACCTTGAATTTCTAACTTAATCGGGCTTCTAACCCCTTTATCCGTCGAAGACTGTTGTTGAATCGATTGAATTTGTACCCCAAGAGGAATGCGATCGCTAATATCTTGAAAAACTGCCGACCAAGGCGTAATTTTCGTGAAAACGTTGACTAAGGCAGTATTTTCCTCTTGGATTTGAGTTAATTGCGCCCTGATTGCCTCGGTTGTTTTATTTTCTCCTTTGGCTTTGGCTATTTCAGTATCTAATTGACTATTTTTAGCGGCGATCGCTTCGTTTGCACCGTTAAGTTGTAGGGAATATGCGAAGGCTAAAGCTGGCAATAACAGCATAATCAGCCCCCCAACAATCATGGGTACATTGGACTGTTCGCCGGTTGCGCCAATTTGAGTAGTTTTTTTGGTCGCTAATGGTTGTTCTTCTTGACGATCTTTGAGAAAATTAATATTTAAGTTATGCATTAGTTTACACCTCTCGCATTCCTAAACCCAGTACCACGCCTAATCCAGGTCTGAGGACTTTAGGAATTTCTTGTTTTACGTCTAAAGATAGTGAAGAAATCGGATCGATCGGCGATGCTGGCACTCCCAAACGTTGGGTGAAAAATTCGTCTATTTGACCGATTCCTCCTCCAGGCCCTGCTAATAGTAATTGTGCTATTTCCAAATCTCCTCTTTGATTGAGATAGAAATTGATCGATCGCCGCAATTCATCGACTAATTCTCCCAAAACTTTCAATAAAGCTGCCATTCCAGGATTGATCGCAGTAATTCCGGTGGCTAAATCTTCTGAAGAAACGTTGACGATCGTCATCTCTTGCAATTGTTGAATGTCTCGCGAGGGAGGCAAATTCATCGCAGCCGAAAGTGCATTTTGCATTTGATAAGCTCCGATCGGCACGTTGCGAGAAAATTGTGGCACTCCTTCAACTACGATCGCAATCTCGGTAGTATCGAATTCGATATCGACTAAAACAGCGGCCTCGTTGGGAGTAAATTGCCTCAATTGCTCTTTAATCGCCCGAATTAAAGCAAAACTGGTAATTTCTAGCACGTCTATATTTAGTTCTGCTCGTTCAAAAATATCTAAATACAGATCCGTCACTTCTCTGCGAGTAGCAACCAGGAGTACCTGAACTTTATCAATTCCATCTTCATCTTGAAAGTAGCCCAGTTTTTGGTAATCTATATCTACTTCATCTCGAGGATAAGGTAAGTATAAAGCTGCTTCGTGATTTAAGATCGTATCTCTCATTTCCTCTTCGTCTAATTCTTGAGGTAGAGGAATCAAGCGAATAATTGAGTCTCTCATCGGTAACGCAGTTGCTACCCCGGTCGCTTTGATTTTATGTTCTTCTAAGGTCGCAACAATGGTCTCTGATATTGCAGCAGGATCGATAATTTTTCCTTCTTCAAAGATACTATCGGGAAGTTCTGCTGTTACATTGTTGAGTAGTTTGTAATTTTCATTTTGTTTGCTAAGTTGAACGATGTTGAGCTTCGCTGGAGTGATTTCGATGCCAATTCCTTGACTCGGTTTAGAAAAGAGGTTGTTTAACATTTCTCCTCTGGAAGAAAATTTTAATTTAGGGAATACAAATAACAAATTTCTGGGGTTTAATCTGTTATTAGCTATTAACTTTAACTTGAAATTGAGCGGTTGACTATATGTTTTCTAGAAGACATTTTTTACTATGAAAATAATAGATTTACATCTCATCTAAAAGTATGCATTATCTCAATAATTTAGCAATGAAAAAAATAACAAAAGTCAAAGTTCTCAGCATTTCTACAATATTTATCTTGTTATCCTTAATTACAAATGGCTGTGCTAAACGTTCGGATAACAAAATTGCATTCTGGACGATGCAACTCAAACCAGATTTTACTGAATATTTTAATGAGTTAATATCTAATTTTGAAGCTCGGGATACAAACAATAAAATTAATTGGATTGACGTTCCTTGGTCGGGAATGAAAAACCGAATCTTTGCGGCGGTAGCTTCGGGAAATGCGCCAGATGTGGTCAATTTAAATCCCAATTTTGCTTCCCAACTAGCTCAGCGACAAGCTTTGCTGAACTTAGAAGAACGAGTACCAACAAAAATTAAAAAAGAATATTTAGATAATATTTGGCAAGGGAATGTTATTAAGCTTTGTATCGAAGAAATTTGTCAGAATTCGACCTTTGCAATTCCTTGGTATTTGACCACACGAATTACAATTTACAATCAAGATTTATTGCAAAAAGCAAAGATTAAAAAACCGCCACAAACTTATCAAGAATTAGCAGAAATTGCAATAAAAATTAAACAAGAAACTGGCAAATATGCCTTTTTCATTACTTTCGTATCTGGAGATTCAACTGAAGTTTTAGAGTCTTTGGTGCAAATGGGGGTTCAATTAGTCGATGAAGATGGTAAAGCAGCATTTAATACTCCAGCAGGAATCGCCGCATTTCGCTATTGGGTAGATTTGTATCAAAAAGAACTTTTACCTAGAGAAGTATTAACTCAAGGTCACCGCTACGGAATTGAATTATATCAGGCTGGAGAAACAGCAATACTCGCTTCAGGGCCGGAATTTTTAGAGTCGATCGCAATTTCCGCGCCAACTATCGCAAAAAGATCGGCCGTAGCCCCCCAAATCACCGGTGAAACCGGTTTGAAAAATGTTGCAGTGATGAATTTAGCGATTCCTCGCGATACTGACAAGCCCGATAAGGCGATAGAATTTGCTTTGTACGTAACCAATACTGAAAATCAACTGGCTTTTGCTAGAGCCGCTAAAGTATTGCCTTCTACGGTAGCTGGAATCGATCGCTATCTTGAAGAATTGAATCGCCAAACAGAAACTTCGAGCTTGCAAGCGGCGATGAAAGTCAGCGCGTCTCAAATTAAACAAGCAAGGGTATTAATTCAACCGAGGAAAGATCTCAATTTACTGCAAAAAACCATCTATGAAAATCTTCAAAGTGCGATGCTCCAAGAAAAAACTGTCGAACAAGCGATCGAGGATGCCGCTTCTGAGTGGAATCAAATAACATCTAAATAATACCCCTTGATAAACTGCAACAATCATCGATCCGGAGTTAAGCGTGTTTGAAGAAAAAGAAACAATCGGCGATCGCTATCAACTAGAGCGACAGTTAGCAATTCCTAACAGCGATCGCCAAACTTGGTTGGCCACAGACTTACAAACTCAACACAAAGTCCGTTTGAGAATGTTAGCCTTGAGTCCGGGAACTTCAGCCGAACAATTAAAAATATTCAAACAAGAGGCGAGAGTATTACGAACTTTAGATCGCCCTCAAATTCTCAAATATAAAGACTATTTCGATATAGATACTTATACCGGAGGAGGAGTCGTCTGGTTTGTCTTAGTACAAGATTTTGTTGAAGGCACTTCTTTACTTAAATTAATCGAAAGCGGCCGTAAATTCTCCGAAAAACAACTGCGCTCCTTTGCGGTGCAAATCCTCGATATGCTAGCCTACTTGCATGATTTGAACCCCCAAGTGCTTCATCTCGGTATTAAGCCGACAAATCTGATTTTAGGCAAAGATGGCAAGATATATTTAATCGGTTTTGGTATTATCGAAGCACTGGCAGCCGATCGCGGGGTTTGTTTCAATACAATTGGCGGTAAAGGTTATACTCCTCTAGAACAGTTTCTCGGTCAGCCTACTCCCGCTTCAGATCTTTACGCTTTAGGGGCTACTTTAATTCACTTGGCAACTGGTATTACACCAGCAGAGTTACCCCAGTCTGGTTCTTATATTGAATTTGCCGATCTGGTGAATTTAGATAGTAATTTCGTTCGGTGGCTCGAAAAAATTACCGACGTAAATGCCGAGCGACGTTTTCAAAGTGCGATCGAAGCAAAAAAAGCTCTCTTATCCAAGAAAGCATCCCAATTTAAAGACTCTCAGCAGCAAATTCAGGTTAATAAAAGCGATACTCTGCTCAAAATTAAAATACCCAACAGCCACATTATTAATTGGCAAGATTACAGCGTTGTCTTAGCTTTAATCTCGATCAAATTAATCATTTTCAAACAACTTTTTATTTTCCAAATGGAAGTAAATTATATTTTTTGGCTGGCGATCGTCGCACCTATTTTAACGATCTACGTTATTCTATTTGTTTTTGAAGGAACTATCATCTCTTTATCTGCAGAAAAAATATCAGTCACAAAATATCTTTTTGGTATGACCTACGGAAGAAAAAGATTTAAATATTCCACAATTTTGAATTTTCAGATCGAACCGTATCAAGAAATTTTGCCCGGAGTTGTCAGACTTTTTAAAAAAGTTACTCTCAGTACCCAACAAGGAAATTACGATTTAGCCAAAATTTCTCAAAACGAAAGCGAATTATTTCTTAAAGAAATTAAAGTTTGGTTCAATCAATATCAGTTTGAAAATTCAGAATCTGTAGTTTTACCAAATCAATTGAATTCCTAATAAACGATCGCCCCGATCGAAAAAATGCTTGGCCTTTAAACAAAATTCCAATGTTAGAATCTAACGATTTAAGTCCTCAGAAAATTCTCCAAAAAATAAGTACCCTGCTTCTCTATCAATCCGTATTTGACAATGAAATTGGTCGAGCTTTTATCGAACTTTTACAAACTTTATCCGTAGCAGAAATACAGCAGCAAAGAAATCTTTTTTTCTCTAGTTTTGATTTCGATCTTGCTTATGGAAATTGGTTTAAAATTATGGCAAAAAATAATATCAGTTGGCAAGATTTTTTAATAACTGAAATTTTGCAAAATGAAAATCCTTTTAGCCATCAAGTTCAAACAAAATCCCTGGCAAATATTTCTCAGCCAATCCTTGCTGCAGCTCGACAAGATCTTCAAGCTCTAGAAATAATTTATAATTGCAGCACGCTAACGATGAGAGACTGGGGTCAAAAAAAATTTAACTTTAAAAAAATAACCATTGCTTGGAATTTAGAAAATAACAATAACGAACTGTTTTTACACCAAAATAAAAATTGGGAAAATGAAATCGAGCGATTAGCTAATTATTATCAAGACAAAGGTACGGGAATCTTTGCTAAATATCGTGCTTTTTCTTGGCAAAAAGGGGAATTACACGGTGTAGATCGTCCAGATCCGATTGAAATAGATACTCTAACAGGTTACGAAACTCAGAAACAAGCTTTGATTCAAAATACCGAAGCTTTGCTGAAAGGATATCCAGCTTTACACGTTTTATTGTACGGAAGCAGAGGGTCGGGAAAATCTTCCCTAGTCAAAAGTCTCTTAACAAAATACGGCGATCGCGGTTTGAGATTAATCGAAGTCAGCAAATCTCAATTGCATAATTTACCCCAAATTATCGCACAATTATCAGACCGACCTCAAAAATTTATTATCTTTGTCGATGACTTATCTTTTGAAGAAGACGACGAGAGCTTTAAATCCTTAAAAGTAGTCTTAGAAGGAAATATTATCGCCAAACCAACTAATATGGTAGTCTATGCTACTTCCAATCGGAGACATTTAGTTAGAGAGTTTTTCAACGATCGCCCACAACTTCGAGACAGAGAAGAAATTCATGCTTGGGATACAATGCAAGAAAAACTATCCTTTAGCGATCGCTTTGGCTTGAGTTTGACCTTTTCACCACCCGATCTTGAAACTTATCTAAATATAGTTCGTCATCTAGCAATAAAAGCTAACCTGAAAATTGAAACAGAAGAACTATTAGCCAGAGCCAAACAATGGGCCGTTCGTCATAACGGGCGATCTGGTAGATCTGCAAGGCAATTTATAGATTATTCAATTTCTCAATTAAGTTAAGGCTGTTTACAAGTCATAAAATTAAGACATCAAGTGAGCAAAGGCTCTGTTAAGCTATGTGCTAGGTAATACTATCTTTAACAAAAATAATTTTATAGCTAAGAGTGCAAAATGGAATCAATAAAAGTTAGACAATTTTTATACCTATGTGGAACTTCTTTTGCCTGCAGTTTGATCTTTGGGCTAATGGTTCACGATAACTTGAAAGATGCGGGCAAGATGAGCGTAGCCGCAGTCTTTTCTAGTGTAGCTGCTTTTTGGGTTGTCAAAAGAGAAGACTTGCAAGAAAAATTTGAAGCCGGTTTAGTTGAAGCTTCTCATCAAGTTAAAAATAATATTGATAAGGTAAAAAACAAAATTCAAGGACAATCAGGTTCGTCTGTTTCTTCAACAAAAGCGATCGCATCGAAACCGCCAAGAAAAGCGATTTCCTCACAATCTCCAAGAAAAGCATTGCCAGATCGACAGAATTCCTACTCGAGTAGCAATGCAGTTGTCGATCGCGACGTACTTCCCGAAACAGCTCAATCAAATATCCCCTTCGACAAAGCCAACCCCGTCGATAATTTAGATTTACCCCTTGAAAACGTCGCTTCGAGTTTCCCTGAAGTTCAAAACCAACAAAGCGAGCCAGAATACGATACTTTAGTCGGTCAACTCGAGCAGTTACAAGAGAAAAATTCGGGCCTGAAAAGTCAATTACAAGAGTTGCAACAGCAAAATCAAGACTTACAAACTCGCCTCAAACTATCTGACGAACAACGTCAAGAATGGAATCAGGCTTTTGAATCTTTTGAACAATCAGAATTATTGCAAGATCGACCTAGTAGCGAAGATCCTAAAGGATTAGAAGACTTATTCGATAAAACTCCCCTACCTCAAAAACAAAATGCTCCAGAAAACAAAGAGAATTTTGAAGACGATTTAACTCAATTTTCCCAAACCTTACAAACTCCTCCCCCAAAAAGCTCTAGCTCCCTTTCTCAACCACCCGCAAAACCAAAAGTTACTATCACTCAAGAAGAATTAAGTCTTCAGGAAGATAAAGACTCAGATGAATTTTCTGATGAATTAGCTTCAGAATTAGACGATTTAGTCGGCGAAGATTCTTTACTTGAATCTGGTTCGCAGTTAGAAGAGTTAGATGAATTACCAAGCGAATTAGCTCTAGAGCTAGAAGATATTGTAGTAGAAGAAGAAGAAGAAAAACAGAAACCCAAACAATCCACTCCAAAACAAGACGAAGTCGATTTGATGAGTCAGTTGTCTCAAGATCTTGAATTATCAGATCTCGATTCTTTAAGCTCCAATACTGCGAAAAAATCGATTCTAAGCGACGAACAAGCCGAATTAGAACAATTGTTCGGTCAAACTCCCGATCGCAAAGAATCATAAATATTGTCTCTGGGGAGATAGTCCCGATGTCTCCCTTATTTAGTTAAATTTTATATGGGTTTTTCTTATTATCGAACAGTTCGCTTGTCCGATACTGATGCTGCTGGGGTCATTTTTTTTCCGAGATTGCTCTCAATTTGTCACGAAGCTTACGAAGAAGCTCTATTATCAGTCAGGATAGATCTCAAAACTTTTTTCAGAGACTCTACCAGTGCTATTCCGATAGTTCAAGCAAATATCAGTTTCTTTCGCCCCATCTTTGCTGGAGATCGATTATTAGTTAATCTAGAGCCAAAGCTTTTAAAAGATAGCGAATTTGAGATCGTTTATTCTATTTTATTGGCTCGAGCCAATCGAGAATGTGCTGCTAAAGCAATTACTAGACATGTTTGCATCGATCCAAATTCGAGAACCAGAATTAAATTACCAACAGCGATCGCCAACTGGATCGAGATTTAAATTTATCGAGCTAAAAGAGCTTTGAATGTCATTCAATTAATTTTCTTCTAAAAACTATTTGCAGCAATAATTATTTGCAAAAGTAGTATAACCCCCGAACTTTTTGCCTGGATTAATTCTGTTATTACTTTGGGAAAATGGCACGAGGGCATTAATAGCTATATTTTATTTTTTTTGGCTGTTTTTCATTGCTGAATGATTTTTTTCAACCCTAAGACGATCGGAAAAACTGAAAATTTTTATCTGATAGCGTCGCTAAAATTCAAAATCCTTCTTTAGATAGATCTCGAAAATATAAACATTAAGTCAATCGATAGATTTGCAAGATATTTGAAATTGCTATTGTAGTTAGTGTAATCGTTCAGTGGTTTTCAAATTGCTAATTACTAAATAATTATTGCAGATGAGATGTGCCATTTGAAGATTGCAAATATAGACATTCAGGAAACAATAAACTATGGCTACTAGCGTCGAATCTAAACAAGCATACCAAGAAAAAGTAGAAGCTCAAGTTGATAAACTTAACGCTCAAATTGACGAATTAAAAGCAAAAGCTGACCAAGCAAAAGCCGATGCTTCAGTCGAATATCACAGCCAAATGGAAGAGCTTTATGCAAAGCGCGATGCAGCAAAAGCTAAATTAGAAGAACTACAACAAGCTGGCGAAGAAGCTTGGCAAGACATCCAAAAAGGTTTTGAATCTGCTTGGAACGAATTAGTTAATGCCTTTGACAGTGCCAGCAAAAAATTTCAATAAAAATATTTTTTGGGTGAAATAAACCCGTAATTTACCAAACACAAATTTACAATTCAAGGAGTAATAATTTTATGACAACCGATTTTGACATTTTGAGAAATAAAGAAATCTTAGCACCTGTAGTATTCCGCTCTTATTTTAATGAGTTTAGAGATATCAATGCGACCCAAGCATGGTCATTATTTTTCACAGCAGGAAAAGAAGATAAAGTATTAGGATTTAACCGAGAATTAGGTGGATTTTTCACTACTCTTCTCATTGCAATCTCAGTTACAGGCATAGCTTGGTCGTTATTTTTCAGTAACTTTTTCTCAGTATCATCCATATAATAACCCTCGATAGGATCGGTTATTTACAAAAGTATTCACATCTTTTTTAAGTCGCAAAAGGAGACAAAAATCATGGCTACAGAAACCAAACAAGCATATCAAGAAAAAGCACAAGCTCAGCTTGATAAACTTAACGCACAAATCGATGAAATGAAAGCAAAAGCAGACCAACTTAAAGCCGATGCTTCGATTAACTATCAAGATACGATGGAAGAACTTCGTGCAAAGCGCGATGCAGCAAAAGCTAAGCTTGACGAAATTCAGCAAGCTGGAGAAGAAGCTTGGGAAGAGGTAAAAGGCGGCTTTGAGTCCGCTTGGAACGAATTAAATAGTGCTTTTGAAAGTGCTAGCAAGAAATTTCAGTAAATCTCTGTTTTCAAACAAGACTGAGAGAATTGGTCGAGATAAATCAAATTTTGGAGCAATTTCCGATGCTATTTAATGTTGTAAGATCGCTTTCCGTTTTATTTACCTGCGCTTTCTTGCTTCTAGCCAGCGTACAACCCGCTCTAGCAATGAGTGATTCAATCGCCAACTCTGAGATCGTTCCCGTTGCAACTATTGCCTTTGACTCCGATACTGCTGAAAAGCTCGATAAAAAGGCGAAAGAAGGCCTCGATAGCGTCGCCGGATCTGGCACTAGCGAACAGTTAGAGGGTAAAGCCCAGCAAGCAGCAGGTGCAGTCAAAGAGAACGTCGATAAGCTTTCCAGTCAAGCTAAAGGAAAATTCGAGCAAGCTAAAGGCAAAGCAAAAGAGGATATCGGCAAAACTAAAAGCGCGATCGAAGATGCTAGTGCTTCGGTTCAAGATGCTGCCGAGGATACCGCAGATAAAGTAAAAGGCTTTTTCAATTAATCAGTCTCAAAAATAATTAAGTCAAGCTTCGATCCAGTTTAAATTACCAAAATCTTAAAGCGAGCGATCGAAGTCTTTTCAAATATCATAAAAATCTGTCAAATCATTTAAAAATTCAAATAGATCGTCGAGGAAAAATGGATATACTTCGCATTGTTTGTGCTATTTTTTTACCCCCATTAGGAGTATTTTTACAGGTAGGAATCGGGCCTCAATTCTGGGTCAATATACTTTTAACCTTATTGGGTTATATTCCCGGCATAGTCCACGCAGTTTGGATTATCGCTAGAAGATAAAACAAGTGATACCGATTCTGTTTCAAGTTGCTACACTTGGGTGACCCAAATTAACAGCGGTGAGACCCCGCGTCGGACGGCGTTCACTACGACGGCGTTCAACATTCTGAGGAGACCTCAGAATCCACGCCTCTCGGATACACGCTCCGAGTCCACACCTTCGCAAGACGCAAGAGAACGCTCACCAAGACAGGCAAAAAAGGAGAATCTATCTCCGGGATTATTTGAAGGAATTGGTATAAATAAAAGGCTACCAAAATTTAATATATGAACGAATTATTAGAAACCGTTACGAGCAGTTTGCGGGAAATAATAGCCAGTGGAATTAAACTTTTACCAGCATTGATTATCGGCTTAGTCGTGCTTTTTTTGACTCGTTATGCCGCTCAGCTATTCCGAAAAATAGCGATTAAGGTAGGCCGCAAAACAATCCCCAGCCGCTCCTTGCAACTCTTATTATCGAAAACTTGCTATGTAGCTACTTGGGTGGTAGGAATTCTTTTTGCTAGTGTAGTCGCTTTTCCTGGCTTGCGGCTTGGAGATATTATCGCCACTTTAGGGTTAAGTTCGGTGGCGATCGGTTTTGCTTTTCAAGATATTTTTAAAAACTTTTTAGCCGGGGTACTTCTACTAATACAAGAACCATTTCGCATCGGCGATCAAATTGTAGTCGGAGAATTTGAAGGCACTGTAGAAAGAATTGATATTCGCACTACTAAAATACTTACCTATACTGGAGAAAGAGTTCTGTTGCCAAACTCTAAAGTATTTACCAGTGCGGTTCAAGTTAGAACGGCTTTTAAATATCGCAGAACCGACCTAGCTGTAGGAGTCGATTACAATACACCCTTACCTAAAGCAGTCAAAACTTTAGAACAGCTCGTTTCCGATGTTGAAGGTGTTTTAGATACCCCTAAACCCGAAATAGATTTAGTTGGTTTTGGAGCTAGTTCGATCGATTTTATCGTTCGCTATTGGACGCTTCCCCAGCAACAAGAAGTTAGGAAAACCCAGACAAGGGCGATTATAAAAATCAAAAAAGCCTTTGACGAAGCGGATATTAATATTCCCTATCCAATTCGCACTCTTTATTTCTACAATCAGGAAAAATATAGCGATTATTTGCCCGAAGCTCATAGGAGTGAATTAAACGAGCCAAATAATGGCAATAGGGCGTTAACGAGGTAAAATTTGTTGACAATAATTAGGTGAAAAAGCAATTTAATTAAGCTACAAAATAGCGCGATCGCTTTAAAATTTAAATTTCAAAAAAAATGTCAATTCGAGCTGATGTTAGATCGGCTTAAAAGGTTTGATAATGGCTAATTTAATCGAATTCAAATTACTAGCTCCATACAATCGAGAAGCAACCTTAATCGGTTCTTTTTCTGAATGGGAAGAAATTACCCTCGAAAAAGACAAAGATGGTTATTTTAGAACTGAAATCGAACTCGAAGATGGAGATTACGAATATAAATTTCGGGTTCGTTCTAAAAGTTGGTTTTTAGAACCAGATGAATGGGTAGATATTGTCGATCCTTACGCAACCGACATCAAAGAGGAAACCCAGAACGGTATAGTTCGCATCAAAGACGGCAAAAAAATTGTCGATACCTACGTTTGGCAACACGACGATAAACCCCTACCGAGCGATCGCGAACTGGTAATTTACGAGATGCACGTTGGTGACTTCTCCGGTGGTGAAGACGATCCGCAGCAGCGCGGCAACTTTCAGCACGTCAGAGAAAAGTTAGATTATTTATGCGAACTGGGGATTAATGCGATCGAGCTAATGCCAGTTAAAGAATATCCCGGAGATTATAGCTGGGGATACAACCCTCGCTATTTCTTCGCTCCAGAGTCCAGTTACGGCTCGACAGCAGAACTAAAACAGTTAATCGACGAATGCCACGGTAAAGGAATTCGCGTCTTGATAGACGGCATTTACAACCACTCAGAAGCATCTAGCCCTTTAACTCAAATCGACCACGACTATTGGTATCACCATTCCCCTCGAGATCCAGACCACAACTGGGGGCCGGAATTCAACTACCAACATTACGATGAAAACTTAGACATCAAACCCGCTTGGCAGTTTATCGGCGATGTAGTGCGTTTTTGGATTGAAGAATACCATATCGACGGAATACGGTACGACGCAGCGCGGCAAATAGACAATTACGATTTTATGCACTGGATCGTTGCAGAGACCAAAAAAGTTGCAGATCCCAAACCCTTTTACAATGTAGCCGAATACATCCCCGAATCTACCAGCATTACCAATTTAGACGGGCCGATGGACGGCTGCTGGCACGAAAGTTTTTATGAGATCGTGAAAGCGCATATTTGCGGCGATCGATTCGATATCGAAGAACTCAAAGACGCGATCGACTGCAAGCGTCAAGGATTTCTCGGCACTAATAACGTAGTTAATTATATCGGCAATCACGACCACAAAAGGTTGATGGTGGAATTAGCCGAAAGAGAAATTTTCGATCGCGCTGCTTTCAAACGCATCAAATTAGGGGCCGCATTGCTAGCTACCGCAGTAGGAATACCGATGATTTGGATGGGGGAAGAATTCGGCGATTATCATCGTCTCGACCCCGAACCAACTAAAATAGATTGGACGCTCTTAGAGAACGATCGCAATCGCAATTTACTCGAACACTATCGAGGCTTAATTAACTTACGCAAAAACAACCACGCTTTATACACTGAAAATATAGAATTCTGCCACGAAGATCTAAAATCAAGAGTGTTAGCTTACGTTCGCTGGAATGACGAAGGTTCTCTAATTGTTGTCGTGGCTAATTTCTCCGATTCCTATTTAGCCGATTATTGCGTCCCCAATTTTCCCAAAAACGGAACTTGGCACGAATGGACGGGTAATTACGATATCGAAGCCAAAGATGACACAATTACGCTCGATTTGCCAGAATTTGAAGCGCAAGTATTAGTTTGGCAACCTCGATAAC
>JASJCW010000051.1 GCA_030065265.1 Prochloraceae cyanobacterium | reverse complement strand
GATTTTCTGGATCTGCTAAAGCGCGATCGATCTCTGCTTGTTTTTTTTCTCGAGTTATTTTGGCGATCCTTTCAATTCCTTGACGGGCACTCGAGATAATTTGTGGAACTTCATTATTTTGCAATAATTGCCGATATTGTGATTTAGCCGCTTCTAAATCTCCTTTAGCTTCGATTAAGCGCGTTTTATAATAGTCAAACCAAGGATTTTCTGGCTCTTGATCTTTTAATTCTTTTAATAATAGTTCGGCATTTTCATAATTGAGACTGGCGATCGCCTCGGCAATTTGTTTTAACATAAAAATTAACGATCGAGAGTTGTTATATTTTTTTCGGCAACTGCGGCGATTAGAGAAGTGACAGCTATCGGTGCAGTTATTGCCCTTAAAATTCGATTTCCCAGGGAAACTGGCTCGAACCCAGCAGCGATCGCATTTTCCACTTCTTTAGCCGTAAAACCACCTTCAGGCCCGGTAGCAACAATAAGATGCTGACTTTTGTTATTTTCAAGACATTCAAGCAAGCTATTAGTATCGCTACGAGCAACACAAATATAACAATCTGTTTCTCGATCGCCCAGCTTTTCTAAAACTGTAGTAAACTTATCTGGATTAGTAATCTGGGGTACTATTTGCCTTTCTGACTGTTCGGCTGCTTCTGTGGCAATTTTTTGCCAGCGCAATAGTTTTTGTGGACTGGGTTTAATAATCGTGCGATCGGCGATCGCGGGTATAAAAGTAGTTACTCCTAGTTCGGTGCAAGAGCGGACTATCTCATCAAAACCATTGCCTTTCGGTAAAGCCACAATTAGAGTAATTTTAATTGGCAATTCTGTCGATATCAATAAAGATTCGACTATCTTTCCTTCCCGCTCTGTTATTATTTCTGCAAGCCAAGATTTTCCCAATCCATCCATAGCAATAAAGCGATCGCCTTTTTTCAACCGCAATACTCTTTTGAGATAATGACTTTGTTCTTTATTAAAAAAGATTAGATCTTTTTCTTTTTCAGTAATTACTAAGCGATACACTATTTTACTGTTGTTGCTGTCGATCGAGCGGAGGGAAAAAAGTATTGGATTTTTCCTAGTAATTGAAAAATCAGTGATTTAATTCTAAATTTAAATACTTGCCAATTTCAACCCAGGAAAACTACTCCCTAATCGTTACGCTTTTTTTGTTGAGATTTAAGCATTCGTTCTTTTAATTGTGCGTTTCTGATTTTAATTTCTGGGTTATCTCGATACCATTGGGGAATATCATCATAATCGGGAATACCATCATCGATTAAATATCTCGCATTAGGATTTTGGGGATAACCTTCTGCAACTCCACCAGCACAAATAACAAATAAAGCTCTATTTTCATCAGCTTGTAAAGCTCTTTTTGTAGCTGGAGCAACTCGAATTAAATCTCCTCGATCGATTTCAATAATTTCGGAATCGAGTTGCATTTTACCAGCACCTTCAACTACTATATAAACCTCTTCTTGTTTGGCATGGGAGTGGGTAAAAGTATATCCTTCATTAGCTGGAATTTTAATTAAGCCAAGTGCGACAGCGTGCAAGTTCAATTTTCGCCAAGGATTAGTTAAATAAGGTAAACTATCGAAATCAAAACTTACCTTAGTAAAAGAGTCTTTATTAGCCGATGATTCTCGATCCATAATACTTATTAAAAAGACAATTGAGAAATAATCTTATCTTCTCCCGTTGCGATCCAATTAGCAAAATGCTTAGCTAAAGCAGGAGCAAACAGAAAAGTGCTTGTAAAGCCAGAAAAAACATAAATACCATCATAATTATCGATCGATCCTACCGTAGCGATCGCATTATTGGCAAAAGCTACTCGACAACCGTGCCAAGTTCCTGGTATTTTTGCTAATGAAGGTAATATAGTGCCAATTTCCTGCCTAATTTGTTCTTCTCCAGTTGCGGCATCAATTTTTGCTTCAGGATCGGTAATAATTTGACTGATCTGACCGATACAAAGACTGTTATCTTGAAGTTGAACAGCTCCAGGATCTAATATAGCGGGGAGAGATTGGCATTCAGATTCGTTCCAAAAAGTATCTAAATCCAAACTACTACCTTTACTTTCGATCTCGAAACGTTTTTGCACTGCTGGCATGATTAGAGCTGACAAACGAAAATTCACCGGTTCGGTTTTAATTAACTGAGCATAAGTAAAGAATACCGGAACTTTAATGCCAACAGCAGCGAGGATATAGCGACTCAAACCACCAGCACAAACCACCGTATTTGCAGCATAGTATTTAGATTTAGTCGTTTTCACCCCTTTGATATTATTACCCTCTCGCAGTAATTCGACAACGCGATCGCGGATGATTTCCCCTCCCAGACGGCGAAAAGCTGCTTGATAAGCTAAAGTATTTTTCTGAGGATGAACGCTACCGTGAGGTAATCTCAAGACTCCTGAAATGGCATTTGGATTAAGTAGAGGTTCTATTTTACAAGCTTCTGAAACGTTCAAAAGGGTTGGTGCGATCGAAAAGCGATCGTAATCGGCCAATACAGTTTTGGGATCTTCATCTGCTTGAATAGTTAAGAATAAATCTATTTCTCGGAAATCTGTTTCTGCTCCTAACTCCGTAGGTAAGTTACGTTGAATTGATATCCCTTCTTCGGCTAATTGACGAGTTAAAATAGAAGTAGCAGACCAATAAGCAATCCCGCCATAACTAGAATACGTTGCATTGTTTGGAGTGGAATCTTTTTCTAAGATTGCTACTTTCAAACCTATTTTAGCTAGTTCGTAGGCTAGAGCAGATCCAGTAATACCACCACCAATAACAATCCAATCATAAGTTTTCATATCGATTTTTCCGAGTCACTAGAAGCTAAAAATAGTTGTTTCAATTTTACACCTCATTTTCACCGATCTAGATTAGATAATTTTGGCGATCCAATTATCCTGAAATGTCTTTATTATTAATTCCGTATTTTTAGCAATTGACATTCAGTCAAATTGTTCTTTAGATTGTCATTAAATTAGTAAATATTATTCTTTAAAAAATCAAATGAGATTATATCAAAAAATAAGCTTAGGCTTTCTAGGCAGTTTTATACTTTTAGGAGGATTAGGCACTTTTTTTCTGCACAAAAATTTTAAAATTCAATCTAGAAATAAACAGGCATTCGAGCAAGCAAGAATTGAGACTAGAACTGTCACGGAGGTATCTCGATCTTTATACTTAATTCAAGCTTATTCTCAAGAATTAATCATGCTCCAAGAATTAAAAAGTTCTGAATCAGATAAAGTATATTATCGGGAGAAAATCGAACAAGAATTAAAAAGTTTAGAGCTTAATGTTGTTCAAGGTCTTAACGCAACTTTAGTAGAAACTAAACAGCAAATGCGAGATAATTCCGAAGATATAGATACTCAAGCAGAAGACCTTGGAACTATCAAGCAAATTAAGATCCAAGTAAGTCAATACAAACAAAATGTTTCTCGATTTCTGGATTTATTATCAGAACAAAAAACATCTGAAGCCAAAAATCTTTATAACAAATATTTAAACACAAAATTACAAAACACTATTTTTCCCCTCCTAGATGATTATAAAAATAATTCTTTAGAAGATATTCGCTTAGCAGAAGAAGTAATTACCAAGCAAAACACCGAATCATTGTCAGCAGTAAAATCATATTTACTTTTTTCTTGGTTGGTGTCTTTAGGTTTATTTATATACGTGTATTATTCTATTTATTCGCCACTTAATAAAATAGAAGATAATATAACTTGGCAACAAGCAAAAGGAACTTTAGACACCGACATAGAACGGCAAACAAATAATAAAAATGAACTAAACAATTTAATTAATGTTTTTAACTCTCTGATCTGGGAATTAGAAAAAATAAAAGGAGCAAAGCTTAATTTAGAACAATTAATAAATGGAATGGGAGACAGTTTAATTGTTATTAACTATGACAAAAATATTGAAAAAGTTAATCAAACGGCATTAAAACTCTTAGGATATGAAGAAAAAGAATTAATCGGTCAAAAAATCCATAAAATTCTCGAAAAAAATACCAAATTAGATATCAAAGAATTGTTAGAAAATGAAGGAGAAACAATTTATAGAACGAAAAACAATCAAAAAATAGCCGTAGCGATTAAATGCGCTAACATTTTTGATAAAAATACCGATCGAAATTCAATATTATTAATCGCAAGAGATATTCAGCAGCAACCGGCACTTAAAAAAGCTTTACGAGAAAGTGAAGAGCGATATAAACTAGCCCTCAGCAATACTAATGATGGCTTGTGGGAGTGGGACTTAAGAAGCAAAAAAGTAACTTACTCTCAGAGATGGCTATCGATGTTAGGTTATGAAGAAGGGGAAATAGGCGATACTTTAAGGGAGTGGTTCGATAAAATCGGTAGCGATGACAAAAAATTATTTAAGCAAAAATTTGTCGCTCATTTACGGGGAAAAACACCCCAACTCGAAGTCACTTATCAAATCAAACATAAAAATGGCAATTACCTGACGATGTTTTGTCGGGCCAGTGCGGTGCGAGATTTAAACGGTAAAGTATCTCGAATTATAGGAGTGCAAACAGATCTTACCGATCGCAAAAAAATAGAAGACCAATTGCGCTACGAATCTACTCACGACTCTCTAACTAAATTACCCAACCGTCAGCTTTTATTAACCCAATTACAAGGATTTTTAGATAAATCAATCGATAAAGGAAGACAAAAAAGTAATTATATAATTGGGGTCATTATTGTCGATCTCGATCGCTTTAAACTAATTAACGATAGCCTAGGGTGGCAAGCAGGAGATCGACTTTTAATAGACATAGCTGCAAGATTATCAGCTTATTTCGGTAGAGAAAATCTGATCGCCAGACTGAGAGGGGGTAAATTTGCTATTGTTACCAAAAAAGTCAAAGATGTTAAAGAAATTGCCATCTTAGCCGGAGAAATTCAAAAGCAATTAACCCAACCTTTCGATCTTTGCGATCGTCAAATTTATCTCAACGCTAACATTGGTATTGCTATTTCCAAACAGAACGATCGCTGTTGCGAACAACTACTGACAGAAGCAGAGACAGCTTCAGCTCGCTCCTCAAATAAAAGTCGCATTGCAGTTTTTGAACCCTCAATGCACGTCAAAGCTTTGGATCGGCTCAAATTGGAAACAGATTTACACAGAGCAGTTTCTAAGAATGAATTGCAAATACATTATCAACCAATTGTTGAATTATCAACCAATAAAATAATTGGCTTTGAAGCCTTGACTCGGTGGCAACATCCAGAACAAGGTTTAATATCTCCACAAGAATTTATGCCCGTTGCTCTCGAAATAGGTGCTATCTTACCTATTACTAAAGAAATTATTCGTCAAGCTTGCCACCAAATGGTTCGATGGCAGAAACAATATGTTGCTGCTAGTAGCATGTTTATTTGCATCAATGTCGGCAACTTGCAAATTATCGACGCAAATTTCGTTGAATGTCTCAATGATATTATCGGCGAAACCGGTTTAAATTCCGAACAATTAAAATTAAAATTTAGCGAAGAAACCATTGGCAAAGATATTCAAGCAGCGCGATCGCGTCTAGAACAACTAAAAGTTAAAGGTCTCAAAGTATCGATAAGTAATTTCGGACGCGGTTTCTCTTCTTTAGCTCATTTACACGAGTTAGAAATCGATAGTTTGCAACTAGACGAAACTGCGATCGCCGATATTGATGAAAATTTAGTTAAATCAGAAATTATCGACGCAGTCATTAAAATAGCTTCCAATGCCAAAGTAAATGTTTTTGCTGAAGAAATAGAAAATGTCAAACAAGCTAATCTTCTTTTAGAGCGAGGTTGCCAATACGGCCAAGGAGCTTTCTTCTGCGGCGCGATCGCCAATGAAGTTGCTGAAGCTTTAATTGCCAGCCAAACTAATCCTAGTGATTCCTATGAGAATTTTAACCCCAAGCAACAATCTCAAGACACATTTCCCGACTCGATCGTTAAATATGGGTTAAATTAAATACAGATTAAGTCACAGTCCCCGGTCAAGATTCAGTCTAGTTAAAACTACGTAGTTAAATTGAACTACAGAACTTAACTAGACTAGTTCAGTTTTGACCAACTTTAAATTATCAACTAACTAGCAATCTTAGTTTAAATAGAATTCAGACCTAGAAAAAGATTCTTGTCGCCCCTATTTTGAATATAATTTCAATAAATTTATCGAGAGGATTTAAGTATTTTTTCCAATAGTATTTGTACTTGTTTTTTGCGGTTAAAATATAACATAGTAATTTTTATTTAAAAAACTATGAACCTTAAGTCTTTAAAAATATCAGAAAAACTAACTATTGGTTTTTTAGGAACTTCTCTTCTCCTTCTAGGATTAGGGATTGTTTACATTAAAAGAGACTACGACATTAAAAATCAGACTGATAGAGTTATTAAAGCGATCGCCCTAGAAGCTAAAACAGCGACAGACATGTCAGAATCTCTGCAACAAATTCAAATTTATGCCGGAGAATTACTATATGCAGACCGAACCAACCGACAAACTTATTTATCCTACAAGACAAAAATTCAAGCAGAATTAAAGCGTTTAAATAAAGATGTAGCATTAGGAAAAAGTGCTATTTTAACCGAAACAAGAACCACATTAAATGCTCTTGAGAAACAAAAATCAACCAGAATAGAACGAAGCAAAACTTCGGATAAAGAATTTCAAACTATTCAAGAATTACGAGAACAAATATTTATTTATCAAGACAATATCGCTAGATTCTTAAGTTATTTAGAAAATAACAATTTAGAGCGCGCTCAAAATATTTTCGATGTCGAAATTAAATCCCAAATTCAAAATAAATTACTTCCTTTAATATACAAATATCAAGTTCTATCTTTAAAAGAAATCGAAGGAGCTAATGAGGTAATTAACGAAAAACTAGCAACCTCTTTAAACGCGATCGTAACTTATACGATTTTGTCTATTATTTTTGCCTTAGCATTATATACATACATCTATCGCTCCACCTATCCCCCAATTCAACAGTTACAAAAAGCAGCAATAGAAGTAGGAAAAGGGAAATTAAATACGAAGGTCTATCCGAAAAATCCAGATGATGAATTAGGGATTTTAGCAACAACATTTAATTCGATGCTATCGGGGTTACAAGAAACAACAGTATCAAAATCATATTTAACCAATATTATCGATTCAATGGCTGATAGTTTGATTGTTATTAATACGAAAGGAACAATCAAAAAAATCAACCAAGCAACTTTAGAACTATTAGGATATTCCAACAGAGAAGAACTAATTAACAATAGAATATTTAATGTTATTTCAGAAGAATGTAACTTTAATTTAAAACGTTTAATCGAAGAAAATAACTTTCCTTTCAAATGCGAAACCAGTTACATCACCAAAGAAAAAGAAATAATTCCAGTAGCATTTTCGATCGCTGCAATTGTCTCTGGTGAAAATGATAAAATAGAAGGAATGGTCTGCGTAGCAAGAGATATTACCGAACGACATCGCTCTCAACAAGCATTGCAACAAAGTGAAGAACGTTATTCACTAGCAGCAGAAGCAGTAAACGACGGTATTTGGGACTATCAAGTTAAAAACGAGGAAATTTACCTCTCTCCTCGTTGGAAGACAATGCTAGGCTATCAAGATTCAGAAATAGAAAATAATATAGATAATTGGTTTAAATTAATTCACCCAGAAGACCAAGGCAAGTTCCAAGAACAATTTTATGCTTATATTAAAGGTGTCAACTTAGAATTTGAAATTAGCTATAGAATTAAACATAAAGATGGAGATTATCTTCGGGTACTATGTCGCGGCACCGCAGTTAGAGATGAAAGAGGAAAAGTCTCTCGCGTAGTCGGGGCACAAACCGATATTACAGATCGCAAACGTAACGAAGAAAGACTACTGTTTGAAGCTTTTCACGATCGCCTAACAGGACTTTTAAATCGCAATTATCTATTCGATCGCCTCGCACAACTAATCGAAAAGTCACAAGAAAAAGAAAGTTTTTTCGCCCTCATGCTCCTAGATATCGATCGCTTTAAAGCGATCGAAAACAGTTTGGGTCATTTTGGTGCAGATCGCATTCTGATCGAAATGGGTCAAAGACTTTCTCAGTCTTTAGACTCAGTACATAAAATAGCCAGACTAGAAGGAGATGGTTTTGGCATAATTCTCGAAGATCTTCAGTACAGTAGCGAAGTTACTGAAATTGCTGAAAAGATTCTCAAACAAGTCGCAACCCCCTTTGAAATCGAACAACGTCAAATCTTTATCACCGTTAGTATTGGGATTGCTCTCAACAACAGATATTACAATCGAGTAGATGAGACGATCGCAGACGCAAATGCAGCACTACTTCAGGTTAAAAAATCCGGTAAAGCTAACTATGCGATTTTTGAGCCTTCAATGCGGATCGAATCTCTCAACTTTATAGAAACAGAAAACGAATTGCGAGAAGCAATTAAACGTAAAGAATTTGGAGTCGTTTATCAGCCGATCCTAGAAATCGATAGCGAGAAAATTGTTGGTTTTGAAGCATTGTTGCGATGGAATCATCCCAAAAGAGGTTCGATCTCTCCGAGTCAGTTCATAGAAATAGCCAATGAAACTAGATTAATTTTACAGATTAATTGGGAAGTTTTGCGCCAAGTATGCACTCAAATGACAAAATGGCAAACAAAATATCCTCGATCTAAAGTTTTTGCTAGCGTCAATATCTCCGAACTTCAGTTCGCTCAAGTAGATTTTCACAATTATCTCGCTAAAATCGTTCGAGAAACAGGAGTCCAACCCAATCGCTTGCAACTAGAGATTACCGAAACAGCGATTATTGAAGATATAGATCGAGCTACATTTGTCCTTCAACAATTAAAAGATTTTGGCGTTAAAATTTCAATGGACGATTTCGGAACTGGCTATTCTGCCTTGAGTCACTTACACAATTTACCGATTAACAACTTGAAAATAGATCGCTCTTTCTTTAAAAATATTGAAATAGATCGGCAAAGATTTGAAGTAATGAAATCGATTATTAATTTGGGACTAGCTCTAGAAATTAGCCCCGTAGCTGAAGGAGTTGAAACTACCGACGAGTTAAACAAATTGCGAGAACTAAACTGTCAATACGCTCAAGGTTATCTCTTTTATCGTCCGATGGACTTAGAAAAAACTGAAGCCTTAATTGCCGAGCAATATCTACATTTACAATCTCAACAAACCCGGATTTAATCCAAACATATACATAACCTTTAAAAACCGCTAAAATTCAGTAATCTACTATACATTAAAATTCAGGCGCGGTTTAACTACCTATCAGATGAGTAAAACAAACAGCGATCGATACCGCATCGAAAAAGATTCGATGGGAGAAAGACAAATACCCATAGATGCTTATTATGGAATTCAAACTCTGCGAGCCAAAGAAAATTTCCCAATTAGCGGACTCAAACCATTATCAACTTATGTAGATGCTTGCGTAATAATTAAAAAAGCGACCGCGATCGCTAACGGAGAATTAAACTGCATCCCCCAAGAGATCTCAGATGCGATCGTTAAAGCAGCCAACGAAATCCTCAAAGGAGAGTATCGCGATCAATTTATTGTCGATGTATATCAAGCTGGGGCCGGAACTTCTCACCACATGAACGTTAACGAAGTTCTGGCAAATCGCGCTTTGGAAATTTTAGGAGAAACTAAAGGCGATTACCAAAAAGTTAGCCCTAACGACCACGTCAACTACGGTCAGTCTACCAACGATGTTATCCCAACAGCAATCAGGATCGGATCTTTACTCGCTTTAACTCATTCACTTTATCCTGCTTTAAATAGCGCGATCGCGACTCTAGAACAGAAAGCAAACGAATTTCAAAATGTCGTCAAATCCGGGAGGACACACTTACAAGATGCAGTCCCCGTCAGAATGGGGGAGACTTTTCGCGCTTGGCAATTCATATTGAGCGATCATCACCGCAGAATCAAATTAGCCGCAGCAGATTTACAGACTTTAGGTTTAGGTGGAAGTGCTGCTGGTACGGGTTTAAATACCCACCCTCAGTATCGTTTTAGAGTTGCAGAAATACTTTCTGAGTTAATTAACCATCCCCTGAAAACTGCACCCCATTTAATGGCTGCAATGCAGAGTATGTCGCCTTTTGTCAGTGTTTCTGGTGCAATACGAAATTTGGCGCAAGATTTAGTGAAAATTTCTCACGATCTGCGCTTGATGGACTCCGGGCCGAAAACTGGTTTTAAAGAGATTCAATTACCTCCAGTTCAGCCAGGATCTTCTATTATGCCAGGTAAGTACAATCCAGTAATTGCCGAAATGACTTCGATGGTTTGCTTTCAAGTCATGGGTTACGATACTACGATCGCCATGGCCGCTCAAGCAGGACAGCTAGAATTAAACGTCATGATGCCTTTAATAGCTTACGATCTGATCCACAGCATCGAAATTATCGGCAAGACAATTGATGTTTTAACAAAACGCTGTTTGTCAGGAATTGAAGTAAGACGCGATCGCACTTTAGCTTATGCTGAGGGTAGTTTAGCTTTAGTTACGGCTTTAAATCCCCATATTGGCTATCTTAACGCCGCAGCAGTAGCGAAAGAGTCTTTAGAAACCGGTAAATCGATTCGCGAAATTGTTTTAGAACGAGAATTAATGAGTAAAACAGATCTCGATCGCGTTCTAGATTTGGATAAAATGAGTACCCTACCATAAAATGACTCTTGAGGTTGGGATATTCTCTATTCTACCTTGGGGTCATATTAACAGGAATTGAGCGATCGCACCCATCATATTAACTATACAGTAGTCGAAGAATTCTCTTCTCGTTTCAAAGATGTCGGTGCAAAAAGAATCTATCTATAAATTCCAACTAGCAAGATAATCTTTTTGAGAAAAAACCTTAATTACAAAAAATGTCAATTGAGATTAATCATCCTCATATTATCAGCCCGATTTATGAATTAGTAAAAGTATTAGAATTCGATATCGATCTTGGAGACGATCGCTTTCCTCTGAGACTGGAAATATTCAGATCTTTAGCCGATAATTGTCTTTTTCGCGCTCGAATTTGGCGAACGGAATTTTTTAGAATACAGTCTACATTTCCTCAAGAAGAAAACAGCCAACCGAGTCACGATCCTTCTGACGAATTAATTTTGTTAGATTTTTCTGACTATCTTACTAAAGATTACGAGAATTTTCGGGCTAACAGTCTCGAATCAGCGATTGCCTTAATTATCAAAGATTTGCAACAATTTTTAGATAAAACTAACAATTTGGAGGCAAAATAAATTCTAAATCTAAATTAGAAGCAACATTAGCTAATACATCTAAATCACTACAATCTTCTAAATACGGTATCGTGCCTAAAACTGGAATTTGGGTCAAAGATGCGATTAATTCTACCGGAGCTAAGTCATTTTTTTCTGCTTCAGAAAGAGGTTGACTACAGGATAAAACAATTCCTTTGAGAGCGATCCCCGACTGTCTTGCTAAAGCAACATTAGCCACAGCTTGAGATATCGCCCCCAATTTAATCGGTACTACCAAAACCACATTCAAACGCCAATCTGCTGTTAAATCTGCTACGGTTAATTCGTTTGTTATCGGCGATCCTAAACCCCCAAGAGTTTCTAAAAAAGTAAAATCTTGCTGTTTTTCCAATTTTTCAAAAGCCTGCCAAACTCGACCTAATTCGATACTTTGACCCGCTTTAAAAGCTGCTATTGGTGGAGCTAAAGGCTCGGGAAAACTAATTGGAGTCACGATTTCAATCCCAGGATTGCAAGCAAATAAACGCTCGTAAAGAATGCTATCGCCTACTCCAGTTTGAATTAACTTCATCAAACCTAAACTTTTATTTTTACAATATTTTTGCCAATAAGCAACTAAAGATGTAGTTAAAATTGTTTTACCAACATTCGTATCAGTCCCGGCAATCGCTAATGCTTTCATAACAGTTTCTGGATATTTTACTAATTATCTAGGTAAATTAGGAGTTAATGGTAATATAATTTTGATTAGCTGTCATTTGTAGCAAATAACGAACCTTCTTAAAAGTCAACAAAAATCTAAAGATCGATGCTAAATACCACCAATTTATTGCGAGAAAGTTTTCAATTTTCTTAGTACATTTTACGCAATTAAGATAATAAAGAAGAATGTTAAAATAAAAAAGTATTTTTTAATAATTGAAAATACTCCTCTGTATAAAGTAACAGAGAATTTAGCTGCCAATCCTTTATCTCAAATGATAATATTGCCCTGAATTGAGGTTAAAAAGTCTGCCGTGACCCCTTCTGCTACCGTATCGCTTCAACCCATTATTCCAACTTTATCGGCAAGCAATCGTTTGCGTTTGTTTTCCGGCTCAGCCAACATCGCCCTAGCTCGAGAAGTAGCTCGTTACCTAGGTATCGATTTAGGCCCGATGCTACGCAAAAAATTTGCCGATGGAGAACTTTACGTTCAAGTACAAGAGTCGATTAGAGGCTGCGACGTTTATTTAATTCAACCCTGTTGCAACCCCGTTAACGATAGCTTTATGGAATTGCTGATCATGATCGACGCTTGTCGTCGAGCTTCAGCCAGACAGATTACTGCAGTAATTCCATATTATGGTTATGCTAGAGCCGATCGCAAAACTGCCGGAAGAGAATCAATTACAGCTAAATTAGTTGCTAATTTGATTGCCGAAGCAGGAGCTAATCGAGTTTTAGCAATGGATCTGCACTCAGCTCAAATTCAAGGATATTTTGATATTCCTTTCGATCACGTTTTCGGTTCCCCAGTCGTCTTAGATTATTTAATAAGCAAAAATTTACCCGAACTGGTTGTGGTGTCTCCCGATGTTGGTGGAGTAGCTAGAGCCAGAGCTTTTGCAAAAAAACTAAATGATGCTCCTTTAGCAATTATTGATAAGCGCAGACAAACCCACAACGTCGCTGAAGTGATGAACTTGATCGGCGATGTTCAGGGTAAAACTGCCGTATTAGTAGATGATATGATAGATACCGCAGGAACTATTAATGAAGGGGCTAGATTGCTCCGTAAAGAGGGTGCTAAAGCTGTTTATGCTTGTGCGACTCACGCAGTTTTCTCCGGCCAAGCAATTGAAAGATTATCTAGCGGATTATTTGAAGAAGTAATTGTGACAAATACTATTCCCGTACCAGAACAAAAGCAATTTAAACAATTAAGAGTTCTTTCTGTTGCTAATTTACTCGGGGAAACTATTTGGCGCATTCACGAAGATAGTTCCGTTAGTAGCATGTTTCGCTAAGAAACCTCAAATTGAATCAAATATTTAATTAATTAAATCTGGAGTGCGATCGCAACTCCAATTTTTTTATTTTTGCTCGAGATAAATCGGATTTTTAGACAACCAACCAATGCGATCGAAGGGGTAAAAACGTACTGCAGCGCGACCGATCAAATTACTCCGAGGAACGAAACCCCAATCGTGAGAATCGGAGCTATTATTGCGATTATCGCCAAGAACTAAATACTCGTCATCGGGAACGATTACCGGGCCGTAGCGATATTCTGGAGGACTTAAAATATACTTCTCTGCTAAAGGGCGATCGTTGACGTAAACTTGACCATTTTTTACCTCAATTTTTTCTCCAGATAAGCCGATAATTCTTTTAATAAAATCGTCTTCATACCCCCTTCTTTGCAGTTCTTCAGTGGCAGAAAAAACGACAATATCCCCCCGTTTCGGTTCGCGAAAACGAAAAGTTACTTTTTCGACTAAAAGGCGATCGTTAATTTCTAAAGTCGGTATCATCGAACCAGTCGGAATATAGCGAGCCTCGGCAACAAAAGTGCGAATGCCGATCGCTAAGACAAAAGCCAAACCAAGAGTTTTGATCCACTCTAATAATTCGTTCTCTTGATGTTTCATAATTCAAATATTATCTAAATTTTTTATTTTTTTGCCGGATAAATTGGTTCTTCATACAAAGAGCCAATGCGATCGAACGGGTAAAAACGCACCGAAGCTCTGCCAATAAAATTATCGCGCGGCACGAAACCCCAGACGTGAGAATCGGAACTATTATTGCGATTATCGCCAAGAACTAAATACTCGTCATCGGGAACGATTACCGGGCCGTAACGATATCCTGGAGGACTTAAAATATATTTCTCTGCTAAAGGGCGATCGTTGACGTAAACTTTGCCATTCTTAACTTCAATTTTATCTTTGGGCAAGCCGATAATTCTTTTGATAAAATCATCGGTGTGTCCTTCTTCTCGGAGCTTTTCAGTAGGGGAAAAAACGACAATATCGCCCCGTTTCGGCTCGCGAAAACGAAACGTTATCTTTTCTACTAACAGGCGATCGTTTACTTCCAAAGTTGGAACCATCGAAGTCGAAGGAATGTAACGGGGTTCGACAATAAAAGTGCGAATACCGATCGCTAAAACCGCAGCTAAACCAAGAGTTTTAATCCATTCTAGCAATTCATTCTCTTGATGTTGTTTCATAAACGTTGCTGGTAAGATAAGCAGACAGAGGTTAATAAAAATAAAATTGACAATCTAAAAATAACTTAATATTCTCTACGTTTAAGTTTAACTAGATAAGCCTAAATTGTACTATTACAGTAAAGTTAACAGGGAGCAATTTATGTCCTCCTCCACACAATTATTAATCCGCTCGGCTCGAATACTGCTACCCAACGATGAGTTTTTAGTTGGAGACGTACAAATTAAAAACGGAAAAATCATCCAGATAGCTCCAGAAATTGATAATTTTCCCACAGATAAGATTTTAGACGCAACTGGGCTAACTTTGTTGCCTGGAGTTATCGATCCGCAAGTCCATTTTCGCGAACCAGGTTTAGAACATAAAGAAGACTTATTTACCGCAAGTTGTGCTTGTGCCAAGGGAGGGGTCACATCTTTTTTAGAGATGCCCAACACGCGTCCCCTAACTACTAATCAAGCCACGTTAGATGATAAATTAAACCGGGCAGCGCAAAAATGCTTGGTAAATTACGGCTTTTTTATTGGCGCGACAGCCGATAATTTAAGCGAATTACTAGCAGTTAATCCGACTTGCGGGATTAAAATATTCATGGGATCTTCACACGGAGCATTGTTAGTTTCCGATGAAGCAGTATTAGAGCCAATTTTTGCCACCGGAGACCGTTTAATTGCAGTTCATGCCGAAGATCAAAGTCGGATTATCCAACGTCGCAAAGAGTTTGCTGGCATCAGCGATCCGGCAGTTCATTCTCAAATCCAAGACGAGACAACAGCATTAAATGCCACCAAATTAGCCTTAAAACTATCTAAAAAATATCAGCGTCGCTTGCATATCCTTCACCTTTCCACTGGAATAGAGGCAGAATATTTGCGTCAAGATAAACCAGCTTGGGTGACAACCGAAGTAACTCCCCAACATCTGTTACTGAATACAACAGCTTACGAAAAAATCGGCACTTTAGCCCAAATGAATCCCCCTTTGCGATCGCCGGAAAATAATGAAATACTTTGGCAAGCATTAGTCGATGGCGTAATTGATTTTATCGCGACGGATCGCGCGCCCCACACCTTAGCAGAGAAAGCCAAAGGCTATCCTAATACTCCTTCGGGAATGCCTGGAGTGGAAACATCTTTACCCCTGATGCTGACCGAAGCTATCAAAGGACGCTGTAGTGTTCCAGACATCGCTCGATGGATGTCGCGGGGGCCGGCGATTGCTTATAATATTCCAGACAAAGGCGCGATCGCACTAGGCTATGACGCAGATCTAGTTTTAGTGGATTTAGATAATTATCGTCCGGTACTTCGCGAAGAATTATTAACTAAATGCGGTTGGAGTCCTTTTGAAGGTTGGCAGTTGACAGGCTGGCCTGCAGTCACAATAGTTGGAGGCGAAATAGTTTACAATCGAGGGCAATTAAATACAGAAGTTAGAGGTAAATCACTAAAATTTTGTTAACTCCAAAAGATAACAGATTTTTTTGATACAATAATAACTTTTGTATATCAATAATAAAAAACTTGATTATTATTATAATAATCAAGCCAAACAAAGAGATAAAAAAACTTTTTAATAATTTTAGGGGTGAAAGCTCCCGAGTGTCTAGGAGATTATCTGAAAAATGAGCATAAAAGGTTTTCTGGAGTCTTACTCGCTGCCTGAATTATTTCGATTGCTCGACTCAGGTGGTAAGTCTGGGAAATTAGTTGTCAAGACTGATTCGGGCTACGATGACTCGACGAATAACCCTTATTACGTCTGGTTTTATAAAGGTAGGTTAGTCGGGGTAACTCGAGCTAATACAAAAAGAAACGCGCTTGAAAAAGTCATTGAAAATGGCTGGTTGAGTCCGCGCGTAATTGATAAACTAATGCCGCTCTGTCCCGAAGGCAGGCCTGTAGGTACTTATTTTAAGAGTATTGGGGCTTTAAGTGAAAAACAACTCAATCAAATGTTTGAAGTCGATTTAAAACAAGTTTTAGATTTGTTTGAATTTAATTACGGTTATTTTGAGTTTGAAAATTTTTCTCACTTAGAACCGACTACCATACTCAAAAAAATGCCTTGCTCGGAAATGACTGGCATAAGTTTGAGAGGAACTGAAGTTGCTCTATCAGCTTTACGCAATACTCAAAACTGGGATCGGTTTACGAATCAATTGCCGGAAAATAGTTCTGGACTGCAAAGGCTAACGCCAAAGTCTCAGTATAGATTAGTATCTTTAGAACAAGAACTTTGGAAATATTCAGATAGCATAACCTCAATTAAAGATATTGCTAGGAATTTACGCAATTCAGACGTAGAAGTAAAAAGGGCTGCATTTCGCTTGATGATGGCGGGATTGGTTGAAGAAGTACCTCAAGCTAACTTAAAACCTGCTGCGATCGATTTACGGCCTTTGTCGCCAGTTGCAACCGGTGCTTCAGTGCCATCTGCAAATAGCAACGGCAACAAGCCAGCCTCTCAAGGAACTACAAACGTTTCCTTAATACGAAGTTTCATGGATTTTCTGCGCCAAAAACTCTAATGGAGAAATTAAAAATAGTCATTGTCGGCCCTGTCGGAGCTGGCAAAACCAGTTTTATCAGATCGATCAGCGAAGTAGAAGTTGTCGATACCGATCGCCGTGCTACCGATGAAACTGCCACTCGCAAACACAATACTACCGTTGCGATGGACTACGGTAAATTAACTTTGAAATCTGGCAAAGTTCTTTACCTTCACGGGGCCCCGGGACAAGCTCGGTTCGATTTTATGTGGGAAATTCTGATCAGAGGAGTACACGGTTACATTCTCTTAGTAGATGCCCATCGGCCTCAAGATTTTCACAGTGCCAGGCAAATCCTAAATTTTGTTAAGGAAAGAATACAAGCTCCAATGATTATCGGGATCACTCATACCGATTGCGAAGACGCGTGGGAAGTTGATGACGTTTGCCTAGCTTTGGGCTTATTAGAAGAAGAAGATCGCCCTCCAATAGTGGTGGTCAATGCGATCTCTTCAAGCTCTGTGGCTAAATGTCTGGTGACTTTATTAGAGCATTTATTAAAAGTAGCTGCTGCAGTTAGCTAAATTAAGCTTTAGTTTTGCGCCAGAAGATACCAGTTCCATCGATATCGCAAATTGGATCGGCGATCGCCCTTTGCTCCCGAAAATCAGATACCGCTTTTTGACAGGAAGGCACTACACCGTAATCGTCAACAATCACGTAGCCGCCAATCGAAAGGCGATCGTAAAGCGAGACTAGCGCGTCCATAGTCGATTCGTACATATCGCCGTCTAAGCGGAGGATGGCAAGCTTTTCAATTGGTGCATTGGGGAGAGTGTCTTTAAACCATCCTTTGAGAAAACGAACTCGCTCGTTGAGAAGACCGTAAGCCGCGAAATTGGCTTTAACTTCTTCGATTGAAATCGCCAGTTCTGCGTGAGTATGATGGAGATCTCCCCGATCGGCTGGATATTTGTCCGAGCTTGGTTTCGGCAGTCCTTCAAAAGAATCGGCAACCCAAACTAGGCGATCGCTTGCTTCAAAGGTTTCGAGGACTGCATTCATCATGATACAAGCTCCTCCGCGCCAGACTCCCGTCTCGATAAAGTCTCCGGGAATATTTTCTTCAATAACCCGCGTCGCTAGCGATCGCAAATTTTCCATTCTTTTCAGGCCGATCATGCTGTGGGCCGTCGCAGGCCAGTCAAGTCCGTATTCTCTCGCTCGAGGATCGTATTTTTGACCGTTCCAAGGATCTTGAGAGCGATCTTTATAGATTAAGCCGATTAGACATTTGGCGATTGTCTCTAGATAAAGCTCTCTCAGCTTTTTAAGTTTTGCGGCTGATGCTGCTCGATTTTTAGAATTATTAAAGATTTGTTTGATTGATTTGACCATTTTGCTTCAAAAAATTCTCATCATCAATTAAATTACCTTTGCTCCGGTAATTTTACTTGCTCGAAGGCAAAAAAAATGTTGCGAGTCAAAATGATTTTTATCTTCAAACTGCTCTGAAAAATATCTCGATCTCAGGAACTAGAACTTAAACTCCAATCGGGGCGTAAATTTTGAGCGTGTCGCAAATAAACGTTTTTTAATTTTAAATCGGGACTGGGGACGTTTATGTGAATTAAAACTCTAATACA
Source organism: Prochloraceae cyanobacterium (assembly GCA_030065265.1). Lineage (GTDB taxonomy): Bacteria > Cyanobacteriota > Cyanobacteriia > Cyanobacteriales > JASJDA01 > JASJDA01. The sequence goes on along the minus strand of JASJCW010000051.1, from coordinate 3,362 downwards.
GCGTTCTAAATCGTGTTCTACGTGCATTTGCTGAACATCTAAAAGAGCGATATTATCCCAATTTGGACGATGTCGGGCGATCGCGGCAGGAAAAATTGCGTCGAGATCCTTAGTAGCTGAGAAGACGATACTAATTATTTCTTCAGGATCTAGTTGATTGTTCTGTTCTAGTCGATCGAGTAGTTCGGTAACTGCTTCTGTAATTGCTTCAACTGTATTTTCTGAAGCAGTTGTCGCGCCCCGAATTGCTCTCACTTTCCATCCCACTGCAAATTCCTCCGCCAATCAATGTTTTACAACTATCTTTACGGTCGATACAACCATAAAGGTTGACCGTTGGTAGCAAGTTCAAATTCGAGCCAATTCATAGCTATTTTTAGCTGAGATTTATTTTGGTTTCTACTAGATAGAACTCGATTAATTAGAGATTTAGGTTCTTCGATAGTTTGACATTCCGTTTTCTCCGGGTCAAGTCCTGCTAATTCTGCGGCCCAAAGGCGCGCATCTTCTTCAGTGCCTAGGCGATCGACAACTCCTAATTCTAAAGCTTGTTCTCCGGTAAAAATCCTGCCATCAGCAAAGCTTTTGACTGTATCCTCTTCGATCGAACGTGCTTCAGCTATAGTTTTAACAAACTGTTGATAGCTGGTATCTATAAGCTGCTGAAGAATATTTTCCTCTTCGGAGGTCAACTGACGGTCAAAGGCCAGAATATCTTTATAAGGGCCGGATTTGATTGTTTGAAAAGAAACACCAACTTTTTCTAAAAGTCTCTCTAAATTATTGCCCCGCAAAATCACCCCAATGCTACCGGTAATCGTACCCGGGTTGGCGACGATTTTGTCTGCTCCCATACCGATATAAACGCCCCCCGATGCGGAAATATTGCCAAAACTGGCGACTATTTTCACTTTTTCTGCCAAGCGTTTGAGGGCATAATAAATCTCTTGAGAATCCCCTACCGTCCCCCCAGGAGAGTCGATCCGCAACAAAAGGACGGGAAATTTCTTTTCTTTGACGGTTTCGATCGCTTTGAGGACTCTTTTGCGAGTATCGGCAGCGATCGCCCCGGTAATTTCAATTCGGGCTATTTTTTTGGTTGTTCTTGGTTTAAAAGGCCAAATCATAATTGGTTTGCAGACTCCTAAAAATTATTTTTTTTGGTTAATCGATCTTAATTTATTCGCAGATCTATTACCTGAGTTAGTATTTATTTATAATTTGATTTGCAAAAATTTATAATAAATTGCAATCGCTGACAATCGCGACAATAAACTTAAAGTTACCTAACAGATCCAACCAATAATTATGGAATTAAACCCTAAAAAAGCCATTATATCAATAGTTTTACCAATTACTCCCTTTTTTTTGTGGGGTACGGCAATGGTAGCGATGAAGGGAGTTATCCCCAATACGACTCCTTTGTTTATGGCGGGAGTTCGTTTGTTGCCGGCCGGAGTATTAATATTATTAACGGCGATGCTTTTAGGGAAATCTCAGCCTCGGGGTTGGATGGCTTGGTTGTGGATCGGTTTTTTTGCCTTGGTAGATGGCATAATGTTCCAAGGTTTCTTAGCTGAGGGTTTAGTTAGAACCGATGCTGGGTTAGGATCGGCGATAATCGATTCCCAACCTCTAGCAGTGGCTTTATTGTCTAGTTGGTTGTTTGGAGAAACGATCGGCTTGTGGGGTTGGCTGGGCTTGAGTGTGGGCACGATCGGCTTGTGTTTGATTAGTTTGCCGGATGAATGGCTTTTAGATTTATTAGGACAAGGTATTTTTACGGCCCCGGAAAGTTGGCATCATTTATTTAATAGCGGCGAGTTATTGATGTTACTTGCTGCTTTATCGATGGCGGTGGGAACGATTACAATTCGTTATGTCTGTCGTTATGTCGATCCGATCGTCGCTACTGGTTGGCACATGATAATTGCCGGATTATTTTTATTTTTGGCTTCGGGAATAGGGGAATCCCAACAGTGGGTTAATATTAGTTTCAATGGTTGGTTGGAATTAGGCTACGCTACGGTTTTTGGCAGCGCGATCGCTTACGGTGTATTCTTTTATTTAGCTTCTTCTGGCAGTCTCACCAGTCTCAGTTCTCTGACTTTCCTTACTCCAGTATTTGCGCTCATTTTTGGCAGCATCTTTTTAGCGGAGTTTCTCTCTACTATTCAATGGATCGGAGTCAGTTTAACTATTGTCAGCATCTATTTAATTAACCAACGAGAAGTTATCGGCCAGCAGTTAAAGTTATTTAAAGAAAGTTTGAAAATAGCTTATTTTTATGCCAAACTAGCCACGGAAAGGCAGGATAACGGAAATATACCCGCAATTTTGCTTCAAGAACAGAAATTGGCACGAGAAAAATTGACTGTTAAAAATAAAGTCGAATCTTAAGCTGCGATCGCTAAGAGTGGCGCGCTTCGCGCGATCGCAGTCGGAAACAGTTAAATAAAATACAAACTTATAAAAAACTACCGCACAAAGAACCGGATAATAATCGAACGTCTCTCATTGAGGAATTTGATGTATAAATTATTGTTCGTTTCTACTCCAGTCGGGCCTCTAGGTTCTGGAATCGGGGGTGGTGTAGAATTGTCTTTAAAAAATATTGCTTATGAAACGATCCGCAGAGGACATCAAGTTGAGGTAGTCGCACCAGCAGGATCTCAATTGCCCAATATCCCGATCGCACAAATTCCGGGAAACCCGCAAATTCCGGCCCAAACTCAAACTAGAGACGTACCCGTATCGATGCCAGAAAATACAGTTTTAGGCAATATGTGGGAATACGTGCGCTCGGTTGAATCGGAGTGGGATTTGATCGTTAATTTTGGCTTTGATTGGCTGCCTTTTTATTTAACACCATTTTTAGATCGCCCCATCGCTCATTTTATCAGTATGGGTTCTCTTTCTGAAGCATTGGATTCGATTATGGCTCGAATAGCCGATCGCTTTCCAGGTTCGATTGGGGTATATACTAAGTCTCAAGCGGATACTTTTCCTTTTGCTAGTGCTTGTAGAATATTGAGCAGCGCGATCGATTTGTCTTTATACAACTTCGTTGCTACTCCGGGGGATAGTATTGTTTGGTTGGGAAGAATAGCCCCGGAAAAAGCCCTCGAAGATGCTGTAGCAGCGTCTCAAATTACGGGAATACCTTTGAAGATTTTTGGTAAAATTCAAGATGAAGCTTATTGGGCTAAAATACAGGCTGATTTTCCCGACGCGCCTTTTGAGTACGGCGGATTTGTATCGACAAAAGATTTACAACAAGAATTAGGCCGCTGTCGCGCTTTATTGATGACTCCTCGCTGGATCGAGGCTTTTGGCAACGTGGCGATCGAAAGTCTGGCTTG
>JASJCW010000050.1 GCA_030065265.1 Prochloraceae cyanobacterium | reverse complement strand
AATAATTTACAATCATTAGGCACTGTCGCTTACAAACATTCCCCCAACTTCACTCAACTGCGGGAACAAAAAAAACCGAGTCCTTTTAAGATATACGAAAAAGTCGAAGAACGAAGAGTTATCGGCGCTTACGCCCCATTTCAAACCACCAAAGAAACCAGAGATCTCGGCTGGGACGGTTTTTTAGCAACGGATCTTAAAGTAGCTTATGCCGATTTAGAAAGACTTTCTTTCGGTATAGTCGGTTTAACCTTTTTAATGGCGATCGCCACCGGTTCGATCGCCGCCACAATTGCCAAAAGAACCATCAAACCAATTACCGAAGCTGCCGAAGCAGTAGAAAAAATCGGTCAAGGAGATCTAGATACTCGTTTGCAAGTGCGAGGTTCGGACGAACTAGCTACTTTAACCACTAATATCAATCTTATGGCAGATCGGATTGAAATCTTGCTGCGAGAAGTAAGCGAAAAAGCCGCCAAACTACAAATTCAAAACGAAAGAGTAGTTACAGAAAACGACGTTTTACAAGAAGATATCAGCTACATTTTAGAATTAGTTTGCGCTCTAGAATCGGGAGACTTGACCGTAGAAGCCAAAGTAAACGAACGCATTAGCGGACTGATCGCCGATACCCTCAATCGCTTGATTGGAAAATTAAACAATACCGTCTCGATCGCCCTCACAACTGCAAAAGAAGTTACTTCTAAAGCCGAAGCCCTAGAAAAAGCCGCCTTAGACAACAGCCAGCAAGTCCAAAAACAAACTCAATTAGTCACCGAAGTGCAGCAATTAATGGTTAACGTCAATAGCTTTTCTCAAAATGCTGCCGAACAAGCATTAATAGCCGATGAAGCAGTAGAAGAAGTCAGACAAGCCGTAGAACGAGGCCATCGAGAACTCAAGCAGATTAACGCCGCAATTGAAAATTTAGCCGAAGGCACGGAGCAAATTGGCATTAAAACCAATGCGATCGGCGATTTTATCGAACTAGCCGCTAGGTTTACCAAAGAACAGAAAATCCTCGCCGCACAAACTCGAGTTTTAGCCCTCAACGCTTCGATGTTGGCATCTAGAGCCGCTAAAGAACAAGAGCAAAGCAGTATTACCAAAGAATTTCAAGCCCTAGCCAAACAAGTTAACGACCTCGCACTGCGAACCGATCGCAGTTTGATTTTGCTCAAACAAAAATCAGAAAGCATTCAAAGTGTCGGCTCGCGACTCGATCGCGACGTTCGCGAAATCGGCGAATTAGTAGATCGATTCACTCGCGGAGCTAAAAGTTCCGACCTGGCTTTTGAAGAAATAGATTTAGCGACTCAAAAAGTTGGCAATATCGGACAAAAAGTAACCCAATCTAGTTGGGATATTGCCGAAGCGACTCAAGTAACCTTGGATACTATCTCCGAAATTACTGCAGTGGCTGCCAAAACAGAAGAGAAAATTAGCGTCACTCGTTCTCAGTCCTATTTGATGGAAGAAATCGCCAATGACCTGCTCGAGTTAATTAATTTCTTTAAACTATCTTCAAACGAACAAAAAATCGATCGTCAAGTTACAGAAATCAAATAAAGTTAAATTAAACCTTAATAAAAATTGAAAAAAATTATTGTTAATTATGCTCGGAAACGAAGCTATACCTTTTCCAGACCCAGAAGAACCAGATAATTTTCAAGATCCCGACGAAGCAGAACTTCAGCAAGAACTGCGCGGCATATTCAAAGTAGACACTCAAAAATATTTACAAAACTATCTCGAGTCGATCGAAAAATTAGAGCCTTCTTCTTGGCAACAAGAAATTCAAGCTATTTATCGCTCGATTCATACTATTAAAGGGGGAGCTGTTACCGTTAGTGCCAAGCCAATCCTAGAAGTAGCCACCGCTTTAGAAGATTTGCTATCGGATTTACGCTATCTACAACCACCACCAACCTTAGAAGACGGACAATTAAAACAAATTTTACTCGAAGCTGGGGAATTGCTAGCAAGTGCGATTTCGATCGCCTCATCCGATACATCTGCGATCGTCGCTCGCATTCAAACTTTACATCAACAAGTTAAAGAGCGATATTTCGATCGAGATAACCAACAACAGCTCATTCATCAAGAATTTTTGCAAGAAGGTTTCGATCTCGTTGTTTTAGATCTCGAAACTGCCGTAGAAAATTTACCTGCTACTGGCACTATACCCCCAGAAATCTACCAACTAGCTCGAGACTTATTTACTAGGTTAGAAGAAATCGGTCGCGATATTCAGCTATCTTCTGGATGGCAAGAATTATTAAACCAAGGTCGAGAATTATTAAGTCAATCTCAAATTGAGTTCTGGCGATCGAATCTCCCGCAACTCTTTACGGCTCTAAAAAATTGCGCCAAACAAGGCGGAAAAGCTGTAGAATTTGCATGGCAAATTTCACCTGCAGAACAAGAATGCGATTGCGTCGATAGTTTAGTTAATTGGCTCGAAGATATCGATATCGATTTAGAATTGGCGAAAATAGAATCAGGAAGACGCAGTTATAAAAGAAATTCTGATTTTGATGAAACATTAACTAATTTAGATCTCGAAGTTGTTGCCAATTTATTAGAAGATGAAGATTTCGATTTATTAGACGCAGAAAAGATCGAAGTAGAACAAGATGCTCCTCCGCCAAAAATTACTTCCCAGCCAGAAAAAATTAGACTAGAACACGATGCTCCCCCTGCAACAACCGAGCGGGAGAAAATTGAACTAGAAGGCGAGACTCCCCCAGCAAAAATTACTTCCCAGCCAGAAAAAATTAGACTAGAACACGAGACTCCCCCTCCAACAATCGAGCGAGCGGAGAAAATTCAAGTTAAATACAATCCTCCAGTGTCTAAAGCAAAACAACGGCCGAACTTACAACCCGCGATCGCCAAAAATGTTGCCCCCGAAAAAGTACAAATTCCCGTCCCCTTAGAAAGACTCGATCGTTCTGCGGAATACTTAATCGATACTTTAGTAGCGGCGCGATCGGCCCGAAATTTTTATAACAACATTCAAAATCAATTAGTACAATTAATTAGCTTGGCAAAAGAAGGTGTCGATAAGATCGGTAATTTACGACAGCTTCAAGATGACTACGCCCTACTCAAAGATGGCAATATTAACGATCTCGACCTCGAATTAACCCCCGATCGCTATCGGCAAGGTTATACTACCATCAATCGCTTGCTAGAAATGAATTTGCGACTTTCAGAACTAGGCTCTGAAGTAGAAATAACCGCCGAACAAACTGCCGAAAGTTTATCTATTTTAGAAAATAATATTCTTAAATTACAAAATACAGTTGAAGAAAGCAGACTAGTTCCCTTTCAAAATTTAGCTTTTCGAGCCAAAGTAATTCTCCGAGACTTGACTAACCGCCATCCTAAATTAGCTCAATTAGCCGTTACCGGTGGAGAAATCGAGCTAGAGGTAGGAGTAGTCAAAAGTCTAGAACCAGCATTGCTGCATTTAATTCGCAACGCATACGCTCACGGCATCGAATCTATCGAAGAGAGAATCAAATTAAATAAACCCGCGCGAGGCACTATTTCCCTAAATTTATCCCATCACGGCAATTACTTTTTACTCGAGCTGCAAGATGACGGTGCGGGAATCGATGCGGAATTAATTCAAGCTACAGCAGAAGCAAAAGGATTGCCTCTGACTGAAACTAAAGATATAGAGAGTTTATTATCGGTCATTTGTCAACCAGGTTTGAGTTCCTGCGACGAAATTAACGATATGTGCGGAAGAGGTGTGGGAATGGACGTAGTTAAAGAGCAAATCGATTTAATGGGGGGAAAATTAAGTTTAGAGACAGTATTAGGCAAGGGAACTACCTTTAGACTCGAGTTTCCAGTACCCCACTTTTTAGTATCTTGTATCACGATTCGCGCCGGCGATCGCATCTTTGCCATTCCCACGGAAAACATTGCCACCACAGCTATTTTTGCCGATCTCGAAGTTAGCAAAATAGCAGATCCAGAATATGCTTATTCTTATTTAATCGAAACAGAAACCGAACAAATCCCCGGATTCGACTTATTGCAATATTGGCAACCGAGCCACAAAATTCGTACCTTCGACGAAACAGCTATTTGTATTTATCTTCCCTGCGAGCGAAATCCCGATAAAACGATTTGGTTGCTTGCTGATGAATTATTGGATCGATCCGACTTATCGATCGAATCCTTACCAGATCCTTTAATAACCCCAATGGGACTGATGGGGGTAAGTTTGCAAGCAGACGGATCTTTAATTCCAGTTTTAGAAACTGCAGTTTTAGGAGAATATTTCTTAAACAGCTCTCGCAAGATCGAAACAAACGATGCGATCGCTTCAGAATCGACTAGCAACACGATCTTAATTGTCGACGATGCGGCTTTAATGAGAAGAAGAATTCAAGCGAGTCTCAACGCTTACGGTTATCTAACTCAAACCTGCTCTGACGGTCGGGAAGCTTGGGATTGGCTCTCGCAAAACCCCCACCCCGCTTTAATCGTTACCGACGTTGATATGCCGAATATGGACGGTTTTACGCTCACATCTAACTGTCGCAAAGCGGGAATTAAAACGCCGATCTTAATTGTTTCCTCTCGAGTCGCAGAAGAATGGAGTAAAGAAGCGAAACTATTAGGAGCATCGGGATATCTTACCAAAGGGTTTGCTACTTCCGAGCTAATCGATCGAATTAAGTCTTTGTTAGGTGATTGACACGGGGCGATCGCCAAGGTATGCATATAATAACTAGGATTATTTTAAAACCTATTTCCTAGTTCCTATGAGAGAAAGCATCGACGCGTTAAGAGAAAATCTCAGTCGGACTATAGTCGGTAAAGCTGATGCGATTCGTTTGATTTTAGTCGCCCTTCTCAGTGGAGGTCATGCTTTACTAGAAGACGTTCCCGGAGTCGGTAAAACCTTGCTAGCTAAATCCCTAGCGCGATCGCTAGACGGGAAATTTCAACGCATCCAATGTACTCCAGACCTGCTACCGAGCGACATCACCGGAACAAATATCTGGAATCCCAGCACTCGAGAATTTGAGTTTATGGCCGGGCCTACTTTCACGAATATTTTACTAGCCGATGAAATCAACCGCGCCACGCCTCGCACCCAGTCAGCTTTACTCGAAGTGATGGAAGAAAAACAGGTTACTGTTGATGGTGTGGCCCGTCCCGTTCCCAAACCTTTCTTTGTGGTTGCAACCCAAAACCCGATCGAATCTCACGGTACTTTTCCCCTCCCGGAAGCGCAAATGGATCGCTTTACGGTTGCTTTTAGTTTGGGCTATCCTACTCCAGAAGAAGAATTAATGATGCTGCAAAGACTGAGTAACGGGACTAAAATCGAAGAATTAAAAGCTTGTATTACCCTCGAAGAAGTTCAAAAATTACAGCACCTGGTTACCCAAATTAAGGTAGCCCCGGAATTACAAAAGTATATGTTAAATTTGGTCAGAGCTTCTCGAGCAGATGAAGAAATTACCCTCGGAGTAAGTCCTCGGGGAACTGTTGCCTTACAAAGAGCAACTCAAGCATTAGCCTTTTTAGAAGATCGAGATTACGCGATTCCCGACGACGTGAAAGATTTAGCCCCTCACGTATTATCCCATCGAATCGTTCCCGCAGCAGGCCGTAAAGCTAAAACTATTGTGGAAAAATTATTGCGATCGACTCCGATCGAACAATTTGTTTCATAATTAGATTTAGTACCTCTAGGCAACTTTAACCGATGGCCCGAAACCCCCGATCTCGAAGCAATTTCTCGAAAATATTTCGTCAATTAACTAGAAAGTTATCTTCGAGAAAATTATCTCCAATTTTATTGTCAATCATATTTTTGTGGAGTATGTCTTTGGGTTTGGGGATAGCTGTAGCTTTGGATCGTCCTGCGCGGGAAATATCTTTTAATAAGTCGGTAGATCCGGTCACTAAACCCTATCAATTAGGGCGAGAATTGTACTTTAAAAATTGTTCTACTTGCCATTTTGCTATTCCTCCAGAAGTTTTGCCAACAGAAACTTGGAAGAGAATTTTAGAAAACCCAGAAAAACATTATGGGACTAAATTGCCTAAACTTTATGCCCCAGAAAGACTTTTAATTTGGACTTATTTGCGCCAGTTTTCTCGTTCTTTAAATTCTGGCGAGTTAGATCCTACTGTCATCGCGCGATCGCGCTATTTTAAAGCCCTTCATCCTCAAGTAGAATTTCAAAAACCGATTTCAGTTGAAAAGTGCGTCTCTTGTCATCCAGGTGCGGCTCAATTTAATTATCGAACCATTGAAAAAAAAATCCTAAAATGAATCTTACTCAATTTAATTTAAGTTATCCTCAAAGTCCTCCAGGTCATGCGATCGATTCTTATGGCGATATTCAAGTTAAAGACCCTTATCGCTGGTTGGAAGATCCTAATTCAGAAGCAACTAAAGCCTGGATTGCAGCCCAAAATAAACTTACTTTTAGCTATTTAGAATCAATTCCAAGTAGAGAAAAAATTAAAAATAGAATTACTAAAATTTGGAATTATGAAAAGTATAATATCCCTTTTCAAAAGGGAAAACGCTATTTTTATTTTAAGAATGATGGCTTGCAAAATCAGAGCGTTCTCTATACTTTAACTTCCCTAGAAGCAGAACCGAAAGTATTAATCGATCCGAATAAGTTATCTGAAGATGGCACTGTTTCTTTATCCGGTATTTCTGTTAGTGAAGATGGCAATTTAATCGCTTACGGAATTTCTAGATCTGGTTCTGATTGGCAAGAATGGAAAGTAAGAGATGTGGAAACAGGAAAAGATTTAGCAGATCGAATCGAATGGGTCAAATTTTCTAGAGCGTCTTGGACGAAAGATAATCGAGGCTTTTTCTACAGCCGCTACGACGAACCTAACGAATCAACTAAACTAGAAGATACTAATTTTTACCAGAAATTATATTACCATAGTTTAGGAACGCCTCAATCAGAAGATGTCTTAATATACGATCGCCAAGATAAAAAAGAATGGGGTTTTAGTGGCAAGGTTAGCGACGATGGAAGCTATTTAATTATTAGTGTTTGGCGCGGTACTGAATCTAAAAATCTGATTTTCTATAAAGATCTTCGCGATCGGAATTCTCAAGTTAGGGAATTAATTAGTGAATTTGAAGCTTATTATAGCTTTATAGACAATGAAGGCGATACTTTTTGGTTTGTTACCAATTTAAATGCCCCCAAAGATCGTTTAATTGCGATCGACCTCAAAAATCCCGAGGGAGAAAATTGGCAAGAAATAATCCCCGAAGCAGAAGAAACAATTCAAACTGTCAGCTTAGTTAACAATAAATTTATTGTCAATTACTTAAAAGATGCGCGATCGCTGATTAAAATTTTTAGCATTGATGGTGCTTTAATTCGCGAATTAGAATTACCAGGTATTGGTTCGGTTGGCGGATTTAATGGCAAAAGAAGCGACAAAGAAACATTTTATTCCTTTACCAGTTTCACCGCTCCAAATACTATTTACAAATATAATTTAGAAACCAACCAAAACGAAATATTTCGTCAGCCAAAAGTAGACTTTAATCCCGAAAATTACGAAGTAAAACAGATTTTTTACAACAGTAAAGACGGGACTAAAATACCGATGTTTATCACCCATAAAAAAGGGTTAAAACTAGATGGGAACAACCCAACTTTACTTTACGGTTACGGTGGTTTTAATGTTTCCCTAACCCCGAACTTTTCGATCGCCAATTTAGTTTGGATGGAAATGGGTGGAGTTTATGCCGTACCCAATATTCGCGGTGGTGGAGAATATGGCGAAGCATGGCATCAAGCAGGAATGAAACATAACAAACAAAATGTTTTTGATGACTTTATTGCCGCAGCAGAATGGTTAATTAAAAATAACTATACTAATAATAAAAAAATAGCTATCTTTGGCGGCAGTAATGGCGGTTTATTAGTCGGTGCTTGTCTGACCCAAAGGCCGGAATTATTTGGTGCTGCATTACCAGCAGTTGGAGTATTAGATATGCTGCGCTTCGATAAGTTTACCATCGGTTGGGCTTGGCGATCGGAATACGGCGATCCGGCAAATCCTGAAGACTTTAAAACACTATACGCTTATTCGCCCCTACATAACATTCAGCCGGGAACTTCCTATCCGCCCACACTAGTTATTACAGCAGACACCGACGATCGCGTCGTACCGGCCCATAGTTTTAAGTTTACTGCCGCCCTGCAAGCCGCACAAGCCGGAAATAACCCGATTTTAATTCGGATAGACACAAAAGCCGGTCACGGTGCGGGAACACCAACTGATAAAATTATTGAAGCAGTTGCCGATCGCTTTGCTTTTTTAACTAGGGTATTGGACTTTAATTATTAGCAAAAATGAGATCTCGAAGCAGCACGCATTTAAGGTATTCTAAAGATGCAGGTTGAATCAAGATCTCAAAAAATATTAATTTTTTTATTTATGTTTGTTAGTTTAATTGCCGATTATGGTAATGGCGATCCTGCCTTTGCTGAAGTATGTCAGCGTCTAATCGCAGGAATACCCCAAGCTCAAATTCACTGCTGGAGCGTTCCCCCATTCAGCACCCTTGCTACTGGATTTTGGCTCGGACAATTAGGATTAAATCAAGGCCCTCAACCTCGCTTAATTTACCACAATTGCGCCCCCCGTCAGGACAATCCCGAAGCGAGAACGGAAAATGAAGGAGAAGGCTTAACTTATGCTAAACTGCCTAATGATGTTATTGTCGTCGGCGTATTAGCAGGTTACAGTCTCTCATTTATCAAACAAGAAGCTTTAGAAATTCATTCAATTTCCGTATCCCGAAAAGGTTCTCAATTTCGCTCTCGAGATGTTTTTCCCGATGCAGCAGTTAAAATTATCAACGGCGATCGCTCCATATTAGGGGAAAAGATCGAACCCGATCGCATTCCTGACATTCCTGAAAATAGAATTGCTTGGATCGACGGTTACGGTAACATTAAAACTACAATTGCAGCAAAGGCGATCGACCTAAAACCATCTACATCGGTAACGGTTCGTATTGGCGATACTGTCAGCGATGCAGTTTATTGCGACGGAAGTTTTCAAGTTCCTGAAGGCACTTTAGCATTTGCTCCGGGTAGTTCGGGTTGGCAAAACAAAGACGGTCAAAAAGTAACTTGGATGGAACTCTTCTTGAGGGGTGGAAATGCTTGGTTGCGTTTTGGTAAACCAAAAATAGAGCGATCGATTAGTTTTTCTTTGTAATTTAAAAAGGGGATAGGGTGAGTAGATTTTTTACTGATACCAATTCCCCAAAATAATGTTATAGATAGATTATTCAAATCTTTTTTAATACAATTTCTGAAAAATCAGGCTACAGATAACACTAAAAGCTAAACTCTTATCTTGACCTCCTACCTAGACCGTCTGACCCCTGACTGTAGCAATCTCAAATAGAAACTGTCTTACCTATTACCTCTTGCCTCTTGCCACTCAAAAAGATTTAATTATTATTGGGAGTCATTGTTTTCGGATCTAATTCGTAAGTCCAATTAAGTTGTAAATATTCTTTAATGTACTCCATTAATTTATCTTGGTCGATCGGTTTAGGTAAAAAAGTATTGCAGCCAATGCGCTCGCTTTTTTGAGACATTATTTCGGGATTGCTGGCAGAAACAGCCACAATTGGCGTATTTTCAAGCTCTGGTATTCTTCTTAGCTCCATAACCATAGTAATACCAGTTTTAACCGGCATGAGTAAATCGGTCAAAATCAAATGAGGTAGCTGCGATCGCGCAATTTCTAGTCCTTGCTGACCGTTTTCTGCTTGTATTACTTTAAAGCCTTTTGGTTCGAGCATATTAAGTAATAGTAAGCGATTTTCGGGGCGATCGTCGACGATTAATATGCGTCGCTCGAATCCTTCATAACCGGTAATTCTCGGTTTGTCGAGAATAGTTTTTGGTTCTGAAACTGTGGCGACAATATCGAAACTAACATCAAACCAGAAAGTAGAACCTTTACCTAATTGACTTTTAACTTGTATTTTAGCCCCCATTAACTCAGCTAATTGTTTGCTGATCGGTAAACCCAAACCAGTTCCACTAACGCGACGCTGTTCGTCTCCTGCTTGCTCGAAAGGTTCAAATATTTTTGTGATTTGTTCGGGACTGATTCCAACTCCACTATCGATAACTTCAAAACGAAGTCTGGTCTTAATTCGAGAATCGATCACGGTAATCCGAAAAATCACTTTCCCCTCGTCGGTAAATTTTACCGCATTAGTTAAAAGGTTGAGTAAAATTTGTCTCAATCTATGTTCGTCGGCTTTAATTCCTCGAGGTAAATTGCCAAACTTTTCGTATTCAAAAGCAATACCTTTTTGTTTGGCTTGCATTTCCACAATTGCGATCGACTCGTCAATAAAACTGGGAAAATGCAAGTTAGTTAAAGAAAGCTTCATTTTATCTGCTTCAATTTTAGAAAAGTCGAGCAGATCGTTAATTAAAACTAATAAATGATGGCCGCTTTGCTGAATGATTCTCAAGCCTAAAATACTTTCTTCTCGCAAACTGCGATCGTCTAAAAGTAATTTTGCATAACCAATAATGCTGTTGAGGGGACTGCGTAATTCGTGAGAAATATTGAGCAAAAATTTATCTTTAGACTTATTAGCGGTTTCAGCAATTTCTTTAGCTTCTTTAAGTTCTGCGGTGCGATCTTCAACTCGCTTTTCTAAGTCTTGATTGGCTTTTGCTAAGTCGTTAAAAGATTTTTGCAGTTGTTGGCTCATTTGGTTGAAAGCCACGGTTAAAAGTCCTATTTCATCTTTTCTCGATACGGAAGCTCGATAACTCAAATCTCCATTGGCAACTTTTGTTGCCGCATGAGTTAGGGTTAAAATTGGTTTTGTGATTCGGTAAGAGAGTAAATATACTCCTAAAACTAACAACCCTGAAGCTGCCAAACCGAGAGCAAAAATACTGTTTGCTAATTGAGTTGCTGGTGCGAAAGCTTCTTGTTTTTCAATCTCTGCAATCAAGGCTAAATTTTGACTGTCTAACCAGCGATACAAACCGACAACTTCTTTACCTTCATAGTTAGGATAAATCCCCGAACCATCCCTACCCGATGTAGCAGCTCTAATTGCAAAACTATCGATTCCTGTTTTGGCATATTTTTCAAATTCTTCTAAATTATTAGATGAAATAAACGCATTTTTTTCTTCTAATCTGCCGACTAAATAGGTTTGTCCGGTTTCACCTAAACCAGCTCTTTGTCTGATCAAGTCGTCTATTTCTTTAAGATTTAAACTAATTAAAACTATACCGATGCGTTGGGATTGTCTATTTAAAATCGGAGTTGCTAGGGATATTTGTGGCTTTCCAGTAATTGTAGAAGTATAAAATGTCGGCTTAACTTTTTTGGTTTCTTTAATTACTGCATCTGCAGAAAAATAAGTATTAGTTTGTCCTAAAGGTTGGTATTTACCTTCGAGAACTTTATCTGTAGAAAAGACGACAATTCCGTTATTAGTTAAAAGAGAAATTTCCTGAATAGTTGGTTTAATTTCTTTAAGCGACGAAAAATACTGAGAGAGATCTTCGTAAGCTAATTTTTTTTGTTGTGGAGATTGACTTGAAAATAAAATTTGCGATTGCTGTCTTATTTCTGGCAATGCAGCAGATAAAAGGGTATCTCGATATTGATCGTCAAACCATTCATCTATTTGATCTTCTTTGATCGAAGCAGCGACTTGAAGTCTTTCAAATACGGATTCTTTAAGGGAATTTTTGGCAAACTGATAAGTCCCTAGAGCTACGATACTGACCGTCAACAAGGATAAGATTGAAAAAGAACTAATCAGCTGTAATCTCAAGCTTTTATTAATAGATTCGATCATCAATAGTACGTTATTATTATAATTATTTAATATTCCTTATAAGTATTTTATTGCCAATCGGTTAAAATTTGTTCGATTTCGGCGATCGCTTCTCTCGCTGCTGTTTCTGGAGACATGCGTCGCTCGAGAACTTTTTTAATTGCCCGACTCCAAATATTTTGTTCTTGAACTTTGGTGTATGCTGGATTGTAAGTTGCATAGGGCAAACGGGTTTTTTGAAATTGTTTGGCAGCAATATTAATATGGGAATCTTCAGAATTTTGCCAAAAGCGATCTTGTAGCAATTCTGGCATGACTGGAAAAAATCTGCCTTGAGATCCCCTAATATATTCTTCTACATTTTCTGGCCTGGCTAGATAAGACAAAAAATCTTTTGCCGTGTCTTGATTTTTTGCGGTTTTAGGGATAATTACTTGAGCGATCTGAGTAATATAGTTCATTGACTCTCCGCTCGGTTTGTGGGGCCAGTTGGTAGTCGCTAGTTCGTGCTGATAAATTTCTCGATCGTGGGTTTGAGATCCGGGTATTGAGAGGGTAGGATTGACGGTCATCAAACTCAAACGACTTAAAAAGTTAATATTATTGTTAGGATCTTGCCAATTGATAGCTTTGGGTGGTACTTCGTTTTTAATATAAAAGCTGGTATATTTTTCTAGTGCAGCAGTTAGTCCTTCTAATACTTGTCCATCTTTGAGTAGCGAACCACCATTTTCATCGATTAATTTTACGTTATAAGCTTCAAGAAATTGCTCGAAAATATTGAAAGTCTCCCAAGATAAAGACATCGGCAATCCATAAGCGTAAATATTTGAATTGTTCTTTTTTCTTAACTCTAATTCCGATATTTCCCAAAGCTTCCAAAATCCATCCCAATCTCTCGGAATCGATTCTGGTTTTTGGCCGATACTAGCAAGTAAATCTTGCCAATAGTGAATGTATATTGAAGATTGAAAAATTGGTAAGGCGTAATAGCTGCGCTTGTTCTCTATTTTATTGAGATAATAAACGCTGGTTAATGCTTGTTTAGTATATTTCTTTTTAAAAAGATTTATTATTTCAGAAAGGTCGGTTAATAATCCTTCCCAAGCTAAGATAGGTATTAGATCTGTACTAGCTACATTGCTGAAAAAAATGTCGGGGAGATTATTTTTTTTTAGTGCGATTCTAAACTGATGTAAGATGTCCTTATTAGAAATTAGGGTTAAGTTTACTTTCGCTTTAGTTCTTTGCTGCCAAGCCCCTATTATCTTTGCTAATTCATCAGTTTCTTCTGGATAAAATCCTTGATTCCACCAAATATCTAATTCTTTATTCTCAGAATTTAGTTGTTCCCTCGAACCTAATTCCCTGCTGCAGTTTGCTAAGCCTAAACCTAGTAAAAATAAACCAGATCCTTGAATGAATTTACTTCTTTTCATCTTTATTTTGCTCTGCTATCTACTCCATTTTAGACTTGCTGCGATTTAGAATTAAACTTGTTTAAAGGCAATGAAGCCTCTCGATGTTTCACTATAATCAGTAGATTTTAACTATATTTAAAATTTTAATTTGCTAGTTTTGACTGTCTGTGTTGAATAGATTCTAGTTTGCTTTTTAAGTCTTGTTTTAAAGATTAATTCCCTATCCTCGAAGCATAATTATTAGAACAAAAATACTTGCTTACTAGAGCTGCGAGGTATAGAGTTTAATTCTCCAATGCCTAGATATTATCTTTAATTAAATAGAATTAAAATCCGTATTTAATCGATACCTCGATCCGCGACCATTTTCCTGTTTGCTTCATTTAAGAGAGAAAACTCGAATTAAAGACCTCGAACGAAAATTAGCAACTTTCTAAAAAGAATATCTAAAAATATTATTTTAGTATAGATGTTTATTAAAATAACAAGAAAATTCGTTAAAAGCGATCGCGCTACAGGGACAAAAGCTATATAGTAAAAAATTAGAATTAGGGTAAAAGATGTGGCGTTTAAAGTAGGATTGCTGGGATTAGGAACGGTAGGCACGGGAACGGCAGAAATATTGCTCGATCCTGCTGGAAGACACCCAATATTACAAGAAATTACCATTAAAAAGGTTGGAGTTCGCTCCCTCGATAAACCAAGAAAGTTAAAATTTCCCCAAGGCACGATCTCTACAGATTTAACAGCAATTGTCACCGATCCAGAAATAGATATAGTCGTAGAATTGCTCGGAGGACTAGAACCTGCGCGATCGCTCATTCTGCAAGCTATTGCTGCCAAAAAACACGTAGTCACTGCCAATAAAGCAGTTATCGCCAGATACGGCGACGAAATCTACAGCGCGGCAGAAAAGGCTAAAGTGTACGTACTATTAGAGGGAGCTGTTGGTGGGGGCATCCCGGTTATCGAACCTTTAAAACAATCTTTAGGGGCAAATAGAATCAAGAGCGCGATCGGCATCGTTAACGGCACGACTAACTATATTTTGACCCAAATGGCAGCAGTAGGGGCAGATTTTGCCGATGTATTAGCCGAAGCTCAACAATTGGGCTATGCTGAAGCAGATCCGACTGCAGATGTGGATGGTTTAGATGCGGCCGATAAAATTACGATTCTCACATCTTTAGCTTTCGGAAAAAGCGTCAAAAGAGAACAAGTTTTAACCGAAGGGATTCGCCAGGTTAGCATCACCGATATTAATTATGCTGAAAAATTAGGATTTGCAATCAAGTTACTTGCTATATCTCAAAATTTGGGGGATTGCTTGCAAGTAAGGGTTCATCCTACCCTAGTTCCGAAAAGTCATCCGCTTGCGAGTATTAACGGCGTAAATAACGCTATTTTGATCGAAGGAGATCCGATCGGACAAGTTATGTTTTTCGGCCCGGGTGCGGGTGCGGGGCCGACAGCTAGCGCGGTTGTAGCCGATATTATGAATATAGTCGGAGTGCTTAAAAGTAGCACTAATACCGAAAACCTCGATCCTTTACTGAGTTGTTCCCATCAAGAATACGCCACCCTCCTTCCCAGTGAAGAACTAGTTACTCGTTTCTATGCTCGGAGTCTCGCTCGAGATGTTCCGGGAGTAATCGGCCATTTGGGAACTTGTTTCGGTAAATACAACGTCAGTTTAGAATCAGTAGTACAAATTGGCTTCGTCGGAGAATACTCCGAGATTGTCGTTGTGACTCACGATGTTAAAGAAGGTAATTTTCGTTTAGCGATCGCAGAGATAAGTAATTTAGATGCTATTCACAGTATTCCGAGTATTTTGCGCGTACTTTAAAACCAGTTTTGTTTTTCCTGTTGCTTTAGTTGGGCTATTGGCAATCCCTTTGACGGTAACAGCTCGAGTTAAAACACCCGCGCGATCGAGTCTTTGTCCAGAGCCGATTTTAGAAAGGTTAAAATCTCATAAAATTACTGACAAAGAAACTATTGAAAGTATTGCTAAAGAACACAATCTATTCCCAGATACTCTAATTAGACTGAACCCAACTCTAACAAAGAGTAAAAATCTCGTCGGCCAAGAAATTTTCATCCCTCCTTATAATGGAATTCGCTTTCAAGTTCCTGCTGGTGCGACTTGGAAAGATTTAGAACAAGCCTATGGGGTGCGCGCTGATGTACTATTTGAAATCAATGGTTGCCAAAGAATACCTAAAATTGTTTTTTTACCCGGAGTAAACTGGGAAGCGATCGCAGACAAGCGACAACCTGACTATCTCGGTCTTACTAGCTACCCTTTACCTCAACTTGCTCGAGTTGGCATGAATTTTGGCTGGCAAGAACAAAATACTCGTCAAAAAAGAATGTTTCATCCAGGTTTGGATTTACTAGCAAATCGAGGTACTGCCGTCTTGGCTGCCGATCGCGGTATTGTTGCTTTTGTCGGACAAGAAAACAATTACGGCAATTTAATCGTCATCAATCATCCCGGCGGATGGCAAACCCGTTACGGTCATTTAAGTGAAATTAATGTCAAAATCGGCCAAGAAGTTAAATCGGCTCAAACCATCGGCTCTGTGGGATACAGTGGTATTCCCGATTTAAAAGCAACTCATTTACATTTTGAAGTTCGTCGTAAAACTCCTTTGGGTTGGCTTGCTCGAGATCCCCAGTTTCATCTTCAATAAAGGCTCTTGACAGATGTAATCCCAATTTCTCTTTTTTTATCTTCTGCTTGTCTTGCCTCTTGCTCGCAGAATTGGTATCAGTTTAAATAATAATTAATCGGTTTACTCTATCCCAGTTCGGGCGAAACTCCTAGAAGCATATTTTTTGTTTTTTGTCAATTTGCCTTTTTTTGATAGGCAAATGAATCAAGCTAAAAACTGTGTTTTGTAATTTTGGTAATCTTGCCAGGCGATCGCCCTACTTTATTATTTTTCCGTTGCTTTTTCAAAAATTAGTTACAAGAAACCAAAATAACATTGTTTACTTTGATAAAAAAATCGTATCACATTAGAAAAATCCTGTAAATACCTGGGGTAAAAAAATTCAATTTAGCTCGATAAATTATCCAACAATTGAAATTTTAAAATTACTCCCAAGCTTTATCTAAGTTTTACTTATCTTTTGCGCTCGGAGATTGTCAAAAATTAGTTTTTTTATGCTAATATTCTAGAGCTTTTTGTTACAATTTTGTAACTTTAAATAGTTAATCTACTTAAGCGATCGATATTAATAAATTAATTGCAATAAAAAAACATCTTTTTAGCTGACAA
Source organism: Prochloraceae cyanobacterium (assembly GCA_030065265.1). Taxonomy (GTDB): domain Bacteria; phylum Cyanobacteriota; class Cyanobacteriia; order Cyanobacteriales; family JASJDA01; genus JASJDA01. The sequence continues at coordinate 5,102 of JASJCW010000050.1, read as the reverse complement.
AAAAAACTATTTAAACTATCAAAAAAACTAACTCGGGGTATTTTTAGTGGAAAAGAATAATTATCAGAATTCACCAAATCAAAACTATAACGATACCAATTTAAGTTGGCAACAATCGATAGCTTTTCAATCGAAACGAGTAAATAGATCGTCTGTTTCTCAATTTGAAAATAAAAATAGTACCGTCACTGCTAATAAATATCTATCCAAACAAAAGACAATTTTTTGCATAGATGATAGCCCGACAATACAATTAATAAGTAGTCGGACATAAATAAACCGAACTGTATTAAGAACTGTAAAATTGCTGAATCCCTTACTGTTCCCTGTTCCCTGTTCCCTGTTCCCTCTTTTCTGCGATCGATTATAGTTTTGTCCGACTACTTAGTTAAGAATATTCTTTCTAAAGTTGGATTTCACGTTATTGGCAACACCGAACCGCTTCAGAGTCTGACTATTTTATTAAGAAGTAAAAAACCAGACTTGATATTTATGGATATTAAAATGCCCGGTGTAGAAGGTCATAATATTTTGCAACTGATCAAACGCTCTCGCAAACTAAAAGATATTCCCGTTATCATGCTCACTGCTGAAAAAGATCCTTTCGAGCAAGTAAAATCTAGGTTGTTAGGAGCAGTAGGGTATATTACAAAGCCTTTTTCTGCTGAGGAGCTAATTACTAAAGTAGAAGAAACACTAGCTAGGAAAATAGAAAAAAATATCTAATACCAATTCTGCGAGCAAGAGGCAACAAGGTAAGAAGGTAAAAAATCTGTAGCATTATTTTGAGGAATCGATCTAACTTTATACAGATAGGGTTTTTAACTAACTAAAGTTGGAAAATAATTAATTTATCCCTAAAAAATATTTAATTTGCATCTTGGAATAATATCAATTCTGTTTAGAGTTGCTCCGTTTCAGTAAGGAAATGCAAGCAAACAATAGACTGGGAAAATTAATTTATACTATTATTTTAGGGGATTGGTATAAGAACAAAATTACAATCGAGTAAATATAAAAAAAGATGTTAAAAGATTTTTGTACCAATAACTAGTGACAACTTCCTTCTTGACCAGACCGATTCAATTATTAATATTTCTTTTTAAAAACAAACTTGCCGGCCAACAAAATCCATCGGCGAATCCCGATTTATTCTGCTCCAATTATTAACATTATTACCGAATTTTATTCGGACAGTATAGTTTCTACAATTGACAACAGCTTCCCCTAAATAATTTCTATTACTTCTGTTAGATTCGATCGCCCTAATTGGAGCAGCCCAAAAATAACCACTAACTACTTCTCGATCTGCATCAACATAATAATCAAATCCTTTACTATTGCCAATAAAAACCCAATCGTCAGCACGGACTGGATTACCAGCCAAACAGCTTGCGGCTACGATAGTAATGCCAATAATTTTCTTGGTTAAATTCATAATTGTATTTAATTAGTTAAATATTTTAGATTCAAAGGGAAATAAATTAAATTAAGCTTAAGAGTTAAGACCCACTCTAATATTTTATAAAGGAAGTTAGAGGGACTATTTAAAGCCCCGATAAAATAGTTAAGACGAATATAAAGTTAAGGTAAAGAGAGGCTAGAAAAGATGGGGCGATTGCTCGCTTCTGCGAACGAACAATACGGGCAGTTAAAAAGTTTGAGGCGATCGCCGTCTCAGTTTCTGCCAATTTTTTAACAATAATGCCGCACAGATAGTTAAAGGAACGATAACGCAGGCCCAACCAAGACTTAAGGCCCAAGCTGGGTACTGGCCGTAAGGAGAAGTTAAATCTCGAGTTAATTGAGTAGCTAATAAAGCAGTTAAAACGATCGGAATTAAATATTTAATCGCAATATTCCACCACTTACCGACAGGGCGATCGCTCACTTCGTTAATATATCTTCTCATTTTTTCTGCACCGTAAATCCATCCTACTAAAATCGCCTGAAAAATTCCGGTTAGAAGTCCGTTGTAATTGAGTACGAAGCGATCGGCAATATCGAGAAAATAAAGACCTGCTTTAGTAGTGTAAATAATTCCAGCGATAAATCCAAAAGAGCAAACAAATAAAGAAACTTTAGCTAAATCCCAATCGCTGCGAAGGTCTAAAATTCCGGCATTAATAGCTTCTACTAAGGAAAAAGCACTATCAATTCCCAAAGTTAGCAACATAATAAAAAATAGTAAGCTAAAAATTGGTGCCAAAGGCATTTGACTTAAAGCTTCTGGAAAAATGATAAAAGCTAAACCCGGCCCGCTAGCAGCTAACTCTGGAACGGGAGTATCTTTTATTGTTGCTAAATAACCTAAAACAGCAAAAACAACAAATCCCGAAAATAAACTAATCCCACTATTTAATAAAGCAGTTGTCCAGGTGTCTGCGACAATATCATCATCGCTATTTTTATAACTACCGTAAGCAATCATAGTGCCAAAAGCTAAGGACAGAGTAAAGAAAATTTGTGAAAATGCTGCCGTCCAAACTTCAGGATTAATTAATTGCTGCCAATTAGGAATTAAATAAAATTGCCAACCATTTAAAAAACCCGGCAAAGTTATGCCTCTAATTAATAAAATAGCCATTAAAATCACGGGAAGAGGTACGGTATAGGCGACAACGTTACCAACACTTTTAGTCCCTTTCCAAACGCAAAAATAAATCGCAATCCAAACTAATAATAAAGCAATAAAAACCGGCCAGTTTATACCGCCAATTGTATTGATATTTTCGCTGATTTGTAATACTTCGCCATAGAAAAAAGCACTTGCATCCTCAGACCAACCGAGGCGAAAAGATGCTAGTAAATATAGCAAAGACCAAGCCATGACGACGGCATAATAAGAAACAATAATAAACGCCGAAAAGACGGCAAAAATGCCCAAAGCACTGAAAGCAGGATGTAACTTTTTATAAGAAGCGATCGCCCCTTGCTGCATCTTTTGTCCGACTGCAAATTCCAGCATTAATAAAGGGATTCCTACTGCGATTAAAGCGATCGCATAGGGAACTAAAAACGCTCCTCCGCCGTATTTTCCTGCCAGATAAGGAAAACGCCAAACATTACCCAAACCAACTGCAGATCCTACCGCAGCTAAAATAAAAATCGTTCTCGAAGACCATTTTTGACGAGTCATTTTATCTTTCTTTACAAACTAGTTAATCTATCTTGTTTTGTTATTGAATTAAAGTATAGATCGGTTTGTAAACTGAGCAGATTTCGATCGCAGCGATATTTTAACCTGCCGCAAACTTAGCCGGATCTTGGTCTCGACGATGGTTAAAAGGAATCTCCGGCCCTTGGCGATCGCCTGCTAAAGCAGCAGTTGCTTCTAAAGAAGTTCTTAAATGTTTGGCAGCATAAATAGACATATCTCTGGGCACGTTAATGCGATCGCGCAAATATCGCAAAGCAATATCCGAATCCTGGGGAGGTTGGCACAGATCCCCTTTCATCATGTGGGTTAGGGCGCAACGAAGGGCTTCATCGAATACTTTGTCATCTGCTGGATTGACTTTAATAATATTTTGACGATGCTTAATAACTCTTTGCAAAGCTTCAGCACGAGAATTTTCTGGTTCGGGATAAGTTACATCTGGCAAATCAAACCAAGGGCCGCTGTCAACTTTGGCCTTATTTTTTAACATTTGCGGCTGGCCGTTTTCCCAACAACCCCCCATTTGCGGCGGTAAATCGTGGACGTGGGTGTGAAAATCGCTTTGAGTACCTCGATAGGTGGATCGGCTTTCCATCGCGTCAAACCAAGCCGATAAGCGAGGATTTTCCTCTCGTAGGGAGTAACCTTTGTAATAGTATAAGCTGGCGTTCATCCTTTCTACATAAGGAGTAAAGACAATATCTACGGTGCTAAATTCTTCCAAGAAATACGGCCCTGGAGTTTTGTCTAAGGCCGCTTCTACCCTAGCCACTATGTTAATAAATTGTTCTCGATTGTATTTTTCTTCTCGAGCCGATCGCGAACGATAGCAAAGCCAACTGCACCAAGCCCTAAATAAAAACCTTTCTAATTGACGCAAGGGAATGACTCGATTATCTCCCATCCCCGGCCCTAAAGTGCCAAAAACCTTTTCTAAAGCGATTAAAATATCGTCGCTTTCGGTAATGATGCGATCGTCTAAAGATATCGCCGGTAACATACCCGATCGCACGATTTGTCTGTACCACCTTTCTTTTTGTCCGTAGCAGAACATTGTTACTTTTTTAATGCGGTAGGGAATTTGTTTTTCTTCCAACCACAACCAGATTTTCTGACAGTAGGGACACCAAGCATGATTGTCGCGGTATAGCGTTACCCTGACATCAGATTCTGTTTGTCCGAAGAGACGCAATGTTGATTGGGAATTAGTCGGCCCGTTGATGCGATCGATTTTATAATCCGTGAGGGCTTCTAGTTCTGTCCAGCTTAGAGGGGCGATCGTCATTAAAGTAACTGTGTTTGTCGAACTATAGTATTTTAACGATATATTTATGATTTATCTCTAAGACGATCGCTGCAGTATTTTCAATCCGAGCTTAAAAATGAATCGCGATCTGACTGGTAAAATGTTGAGATCGTGGATAATCTCTTGCCATATTTAAATCAGATCGAGCCGATCCACACTTTTGTTGCATTACTTTTTACGGAAGTGTAAGATGCCCCAAGTTAAATAACCCTGTTCTCCTTTCTCAATCCAATGTCTCAATCCGACTTTCATGCGATCGATATATTCTTGACCGCAAGTTAAGATAACCTCCTCATGACGATCGTGAATCGCTTGGAGAATATGACTGTAATGGTTAATCAGTTGCTCGGAAAGATCGATGAATTGAATTTCCTCGAAGCGATTAATTTTTGCTGCTTGACGATAGAAAGCAACCGAACCGAGAGAGTCAAGATGAATGCGATCGAGTACGGGTTTGAGTACATCATCTAAACAGTCATCACTTTGCATCGGATCGGTAAAAATAAATTCACCACCTGTTTTCAGGACACGTCGCACTTCCTTGAAAACCTGAAGGCGATCGCCGCTATGTAAAATTGCATCTTGAGACCAAACTAAATCAAAAAACCGATCCTCTTCGGGAATAGCTTCAAAATT
>JASJCW010000049.1 GCA_030065265.1 Prochloraceae cyanobacterium | reverse complement strand
ATTAACATCTATGCCGATGTCATGCACGGTGCAGCAGCAACAGGTTTGCATCGCTTGTTAGACTGCGAAATTAAAGAATTAAATGGCGATCGAGATCCTCTATTTGGCGGCGGATCTCCAGAACCTTTACCCCGCTACCTCGCTGACTTGTTTTTTGATATTAAAGCAGCAGCTCAAATCGGCACGGGCCTTCGGGTAGGATTGGTATTCGATGGCGATAGCGATCGGATCGCCGCAGTAGATGGCTTGGGAAATTTCTTATCTTCACAAATTTTAATTCCAATTTTAATTGAACATCTTTGCAAAAATCGCGGCTTCAAAGGTGAAGTGGTCAAAACCGTCAGCGGTTCGGATCTGATTCCCAAAGTCGCTGAATACTACAATTGTCCCGTTTGCGAAACTCAAATCGGCTATAAATACATCACCGATCGCATGTTAAATAACAAAGTCTTGATCGGTGGCGAAGAATCGGGAGGGATCGGCTACGGCAATCATATCCCAGAACGAGATGCTTTATTATCAGCCCTTTATTTACTCGAGGCGATCGTCGCTAGCAAAAAAGATTTGAGCAAAATCTACAGCCAATTACAAGAATTAACTAATTTTACCTCTGCTTACAACAGAATCGATCTTCCTTTAGCAAGCATGAAAATCAGAGATCGATTGCTCGATCGCCTTGAAAACAACCAACCGAAAAAAATCGCCGGAATAGACGTAGTAGACTGTTTGACGATCGACGGCTATAAATTTCGCTCGAGCGATAATAGTTGGTTGTTAATTCGCTTTAGCGGTACCGAACCAGTCTTGCGTTTGTACTGCGAAGCTGATAACATGGCGCGAGTCACTAAAGTCCTCAATTGGGCAAAAAATTGGGCTAGCACGGTTTAAGTAGCAAGTAGCAAGTAATAAGTTTAAACTCGCTCGACTAATTTCAAGCTTTGTAGAACAAGTAAAGCATTTTTTCTGCCCCTGCTCCCGTTGCTCCTTATTATTAAATAATGAAACAGTTAATCGTTGCCACTGGCAATCCCGGTAAATTAGCAGAAATGCAAGAATATTTAAGAGATCTGCCGATCGCATTGGAATTAAAACCTCCAGAAATTGAAATAGAAGAAACTGGGGCGACTTTCCGAGAAAACGCCGCTTTAAAGGCGACTACTGTAGCTAAAGCGACCGGGAAATGGGCGATCGCCGACGACTCTGGTTTAGCCGTTCGAGCCTTAAACGGCGCGCCAGGAATCTATTCTGCTCGTTACGGAAAGAGCGATCGAGAGCGAATTGCCAGATTGTTAAAAGAATTAGAAAATACAGAAAATAGAGCCGCCGAATTTATTTGTGCTGTAGCGATCGCCAATCCTCAAGGTGAAATTGTCTTAGAAACTGAAGGTAAATGTCAAGGAGAAATTCTCTACAGTGCTAAGGGAGAAGGGGGTTTTGGTTACGATCCGATTTTTTATGTCAGCACAGAAAAACAGACTTTTGCCGAAATGCGATCGCAACTCAAAAGAAAAATCAGCCATCGCGGTCAAGCATTCGCGCAATTAATTCCTTTAATGGGATCTATTTTCTAAATTTTAAAATTATTTATGAAATCAATTTTAATAAAAATCTACAGCCGATTTTTACAAATTTTAGCTCGTCTAATTCATCTTTTATTGGGAACTAGCGGCGGCAAATTAGCTAAAATATTACCTAAAAAACAGACATATATTTTAAAAGATTATTGCGGAAAATATACTTTTCACGTCGATACTAACTATCCGATGGAATCGATCGTTTGGCTGAGCGGTATTTACGAAGTTATTACGACTCAATTCTTGGAAAAAATAATTAGAGAAGGAGATATATTTATCGATATTGGGGCTAATTGCGGTGCCTTAACTTTAGTTGTTGCCAGTGTAATTGGCAAGGGAAAAATTTACGCCTTTGAACCAAATCCTTCCGTTTATTCCCGCTTGCAAAATAATCTTGCATCTAACCCAGAAATTGAAGCAGTTGTAAAAACTTTGCCTTTAGGAATCGGTGCAGAAAAATCTCAATTATTCTTATCCGAAGATATTAATTATCGCGGCAATAGCTGTATTATTTCCGAGCCTTCCGAGCAAAAAATTGCTGTAGAAGTGGTTGCTTTAGATGATTGGGCAGAGCAAGAAAATTTAGAGCGAATAGACGCTATTAAAATAGATGTTGAAGGAATGGAATATGAGGTTTTACAAGGAAGCAAAGCTATTTTAAAAAAATATCATCCGATCGTTTATTTCGAGACTATTTCTGATTTTTTTACTCACAAAAACTATAAAATCCAAACAATCTACGAATTTTTATCTAGTTTAGATTATCAAATTATCAACCCGCAAAAACCTTATTTAGAAATTCCTTTTTCTGGGTTTTATCCGCCTAATTCCGTAGCAATTCATCCTAGTAAAAAGTCAAGATTAATTTGACAATGAGGATTGAGCTGCAATTATCTCGATCCTCATTAATTTTTATACTGCTTCTAAGTCTTTTTCTCCAGTTCTGATTCTAACAATTCGATCTACTGGAGAAATGAATATTTTTCCATCGCCAATTTCTCCAGTACGAGCGGCCGAAATAATTTTTTCGACAACCATATCAACTTGACGATCTTCGACGACAATTTCTATTTTAAGTTTTTGTAAAAATTCAACTGTGTATTCCGAACCGCGATAACGCTCTGTTTGACCTTTTTGTCGGCCAAAACCTCGTACTTCCGAAACGGTCATACCGACTATTCCGGCATTAACTAAGGCAATTTTCACGTCATCTAATTTAAAGGGCCTGATAATTGCTTCTACTTTTTTCAAGCTCTTAACTCCTTATTGCTACTACCTAGTTTATTGTCTACTTCTTCGGTTTTAATAAGGGTATTCTTTATATTTTTGTTAATCTACGAACGATTTAAAATCGTTCGTCGCGCGGCGATCGCAACTAGAATTGATTGAATTAGAACGATATTATCCCTCAATTGCCAAAATTAGCCCTAAATAGGCCGCTCGATTTAGTTTTATGCTATAAATTTCTTGCTCCAGTTAGATTGAATTTTACAAACAAAATAATCTTTCAAATGGTAGTAAATAGAATCTTTTTCATTATTATCTAAACTAGGCTATCGATCGTTTAAATTAGATATTATCATCCCCTCGATACTCAAAAGATACTCCTTGTCGAAGATGAGACCACCGAGCAGCTTAACATTTGCTTCAGCAAGACTAATTTTAAATTCGTTTTATTTTAAGAAATTAGTAATAAGTTAAGTAACATTAAAATATAAAAAAACTCTTATAAGACAATGTTACAATAATGGCATGAATCAAAAAAAAGCTAAATAAACTAATTGAATTAGGCAATAAAAATCCCAATTATCAACAGAAAAAAATTTAAAACTGGGATAAAATATAATTGCAAATCTAGACTAAAAGCAGCAAACAATTGATAGATTAGCAGCCTATTTTAACAAATATCGAGTTTCAGATTCTATAAAAAACCCTTTTTGAAAGCTCGATTTAGTCACCAGCGATCGCTATTGATTAATAGATTTAAAATCCCTTCGATCGCAACGATAGGACTATTACCAAAATAACTAGAAGCTTAAAAAATAACTTTTAGAGGAAGAGAAATTGAATCTCTTTTGATTAAAAATGTATTTGTCTGAAAAGATTGATATGGTGTCTCGAGAGGATCGAGAAGGCATCTTAGGACGAACCTTACCCTCCTTGATAAACGAAGCCTGCGATCGCCATCCGAACCAAAAAGCCCTGAATCATTGGACATCCAAAGGATGGCAATCTTTATCGAATCGAGAATTGAAGATTGCAGCGGTCGAATTAGCACGAGAACTATCTAACTTCAAATTAGAGCGAGGCGATCGCGTTGCCTTCTTAATGCACGACGATATTAACTTTTGCATCGCAGATCTCGGTTGCCTGTTCGCGGGAATGGTTACAGTGCCGATCGACTTAACTCAAACCCTAGAAAACATTATCTTTATTTTGCGGCATGCAGAAGTCAAAATTCTGATTGTCTCCAACCTAGATTTACTTTATCAAGTCATTCCTTATTTATGGGAAGCATCCAATTTGCAGGCCGTAGTTGTCGCCGAAGTACCCGATGATTGGCAAAAAATCCGCGCCGAACTCTTAGATTGTCACTCAGAAGCAAAGCCAAAAACTATTCCGGCTTTTGCCTGCTTGCGAGTCCCGACATTTATTTGCGAAGCTAATTCGGCCTTACCTTGTCCCCCTCCTCCCTTTCCCGAGTGCATACAACTGTTCTCTTTAGCAGAAATTCGCGTTAAAGGAAGAGAATTGCAAAGCTCCCAAAGAGCCGCTCAATTACCTCAAATTTTAGCGACCGACCTAGCAACTATTATCTATACGGCCGGGCCGACTAGAGAACCGAGAGGAGTGATGCTAACCCATGAAAATATCTCCGCCGATATTTTAACCTCATTTAACTGTCATCCCGGCTTAGAAAAAGGCGATCGCGAAATCGTGCTGTTATTCTTACCTTTGACCCATATCTTAGCTCGAGCATTTCTTTACGGACATCTCAACTACGGCCACAGTATCTACTTTTCAACACCGAGCTACGTCTCGAGACATCTCAAAGAGATCCAGCCAACAATTTTTCTGACAGTGCCTCGGCTGCTAGAAAAAGCTTATCAGAAGATTGTCGAAAAAGGCAGTCAACTCAAAGGATTGAAAAAAATTGTCTTTAATTGGGCGATCGGCTTAGCCAAACGCTATCGAATCGATCGCCAAGCGAGAGTATTTTATGCCCTGCAACTGAAAATTGCCGATCGACTAGTATTTTCTAAATGGAGAGCTAACTTCGGATTTCGTCTCAAAGCTTTATTCTCTGGAGGTGCAGCTTTAAAAGCAGATCTAGCAAATATTTTTTCAGCCGCAGGAATTCCAGTTTTTCAAGGTTACGGTTTGACAGAAACAAGTGCAGTAGTTTGCTATAACCGAGGCCAATACAATCGTGCTGGAACGGTAGGAATTCCCATTCCTGGAGTCGAAATTGCGATCGCTTCCGACGGTGAAATACTCGTCAGAGGCCCGATTGTCACTCAAGGTTATTATAAAAATCCCGAAGCAACTCGAGCGGCCTTCGATCGAGATGGCTGGTTTCATACCGGAGATTTAGGCAGATTTACAGAAGAAGGATTATTAGAGATTACCGGCTTGAAAAAAAGCTTATTTAAATTGGCAACGGGAAAATACGTCACCTCACAACCCTTAGAAAATCAATTAAAACAATCCCCTCTAGTCCAAGAGGCGATCGCAGTCGGTGCTGGAGAAAAATTCTGTGGGATGTTAATTTTTGCTGATTTGCCAGCTTTAAGCGATCGGGCCCGAGCGATGGAGATCGATTTACCGGCAGATCGATTGTTAAAGCATCCCTGTATTATTGCTCTTTATCAAGCACTAGTAGACGAAGCAAACTGTCATTTACCTCACTGGTCAACTGTCAAAAAATTTCAGCTAATTAATGCCACCCTCACAACTGCAAATGCCATGCTAACCCCCAACGGGAAAGTTAATCGAGCTAGGGTTATCGAGGTTTTTGCCCCAGAAATTGAAGCTATGTATGGCAGCGATCGCTTCTTGAAAAGAAAGCAAAAGAACAAAACAAGAGATTCTTTAGATACTTCTTGTCCGACAATTCCAGATGCTTCTTGTCCGGCTTTCGCTCAATCTTTAACTCACAATTGAAACGAGGCAAGAAGGCAAGAGCGGTGAGACCCCGCGCGAGGCTCACGCGCAAGGGAACGCTCACCAAGACAGGCAACAGGCAACAGGTAAGAGAAAAGAGGCAAGAGGCAAGAGGGAAAAGGCAAGAGGCAAAAGGTAAGAGAAAAGAGGCAACAAGGCAAAAGGGGAGAGATTAAAAAAAAGGAAGTAAAAGAGTCGATTTAAAGTTAATTATTCGCTTGAAAATAAGGATATAAAAATTATGTTTAAGCCATTGAGAAGTGCTGTAGTTCTCGGTGCTGGAGTTATGGGAACGCAAATTGCAGCGCACCTTGCCAATGCAGGATTGAAGGTTTATTTACTCGATTTAGCTGCTGCTGAAGGTAACAATAAAAACGCGATCGTCGAAGCTGCTTTTAAAAAAGCGATTAAACAAACTCCGCCAATATTATTTACAGAAAAAACAGCACGGCGGATTATTTTAGGTAACTTTGACGACGATTTTTACCGAGTTGGCGAAGTAGATTGGGCGATCGAAGCTGTAGTCGAAAATATGGCGATCAAACAGCAATTGATGGCACATTTGCAAACAGAAATTGGTAAAGAAACGATCGTTTCTACTAATACTAGCGGTTTATCGATTCGTGAAATGGTCGCAGGTTGTTCCCAATCTTTTCGCAGTCGCTTTTTAGGAACTCATTTCTTCAATCCGCCCCGCTATCTCAAATTACTCGAAATTATTCCCACCCCAGATACTGATAAAGAAGTAATAGAGCGACTTAAATGGTTCGGAAGAATACATTTGGGTAAAGGAATAGTAATAGCAAAAGATACTCCCAATTTTATTGCCAATCGTATTGGGGTATTCATTACCATGCTCGGTTTGCGGGGCTGGTTGGAAGAAGGATACAGTATTGAAGAAATCGATCTCTTAACCGGAACGATCGCCGGAAGACCTAAATCGGCGACTTTTCGCACTGCTGACTTGGTAGGATTGGATACTCTAGTTTACGTCTTAGAAAATCTTTATGCTGCTCTTACACAAGATGAAAGTCGAGAAATATTCCAAGTTCCTCAGATCCTGCATCAATTATTAGAGCAAGGTGCGTTAGGGGCTAAAACAGGTCGAGGTTTTTATAAGAAAGAAAAAGGACAAATTCTCTCTTTAAATCGAGAGACATTGGCATACGAACCAGCTAAACCGCTCGATTTAGGAGATATTAAAGCAATAGCCAAACTGGAACGTTTAGAAGATCGCCTGCGGGCATTATATCGAGACACTGGCAGGGCTGGAGCTTTCTTCCGTCAATCTACCCTAGAAATGTTAGGTTACAGCGTTCGTTGCATTCCCGAAATTACCGACAGTCCGATCGAAATCGATCGCGCGATCCGTTGGGGTTTTGGCTGGCAAGTCGGCCCGTTTGAAATCTGGGATATCTTGGGCTTTGAAACCGTTTTAGCAGATCTCAAAGACTCTAAAATCCAAATACCCGGATGGGTCGAAAAAATGTCCTATGAAGGTTCGATGAGCTTCTACTACGAAGATCGAGTTTATCAACCGACTACTAGCAAATATATCGCGATCGCAACCCCAGAAGATGAAATTAGCTTAACTGCTGTAAAATCGAATCCGCAACGCATCTTATGGCAAAATTCCGAAACAGCATTGTTAGATTTAGGGGATGAAGTAGTATTGTTCGAGTTTCGCTCTAAAGGCAATACTCTCAGTTTCAAAGTCCTCGAAGGGCTGAGGGAAGTTTTAGATCTCCTCGAAGCTAGCGATTTTCGCGGTATGGTTATCGGCAACGAAGGCAATAACTTCTCTGCTGGAGCGAATTTGTTAGAAATGGGGAATTTAGCTCGCTCGGGCGATACAGAAGCGATCGCTAATTTGATAACTCAGTTTCAAGGCTTGCTCGATCGGATTCACTATTTTCCCAAACCAATTGTCGCCGCAGTCCATAAACGCGCCCTAGCTGGGGGTTGCGAATTTGTGATGGCTTGTCCTCACGTTGTCGCAGAAGCAGAAACCTATATCGGTTTAGTAGAAATGGCTGTAGGGCTGATTCCGGGAGCGGGAGGAATTACCAGAATGGTTGCTAGAGCTGCCGAGCGCGCGGCTACAGAATCCCCCGATCGCATTTTACCCTTCTTACAATCGGCATTTGAAACCATTGCTATGGCTAAAGTTTCCAGCAGTGCTTACGAAGGCGTAGAATTAGGATTTCTTGCCCCCGAAACTAAAATTGTCATCAACGGCGATCGCCGCTTGTACGTCGCCAAACAAGAAGTCATTCACCTCGATCGCGCTGGCTATTTACCGCCTCCAGAGCGCAACGCCATTATGGTATTGGGTAGCCCCGCTCGAGCCACGTTAAATCATGCCGCCTATATTATGTTTGAAGCCGGATATGCCAGCGAATACGATCGCTATTTGGCCGATCGCTTGGCTTATGTAATGACTGGTGGAGATTTGTCAGCACCAACTTTAGTCAGCGAAAAATACTTGCTCGAACTAGAAGCAAAAACCTTTTTACCTTTACTGGGGCAACAGAAAACTCAAGAACGGATCGCTCATATGCTCCAGACTAAGAAACCTTTACGGAATTAGAGCAGGTTAGTGGGTAGTGGGTAGTGGGTAGTAGCAAGGAGCAAGTAGCAAGTACAAAGTTAGTACCTCTGAATTCATTTTCTCCCTCTGCTCCTCTCTACAAAATTCAAATAAAAAAAGTATTAAAAGAAAGAACCATGAAAGACGCATATATTGTCAGCAGCGTGCGGACTGCTATCGGTAAAGCCCCGCGAGGTACTTTAAAAAACTCTCGCCCCGAAGATCTCGCCGCAGTTGTCGTCAAAGGGGCGATCGAACGAGTTAAAGGACTCGAACCGAAACAAATCGAGGATATTATTTTCGGCTGTTCATTCCCCGAAGGAGAACAAGGTTTCAATCTGGGGCGGATTATCGCTCAACGTGCTGGTTTGCCCGATTCTGTAGCTGGCTGCACCGTCAATCGTTTCTGTGCTTCGGGACTGCAAACCATTGCTATGGCATCCGGTGCGATCGCCACAGGACAAGCGGAGGTAATTGTCGCTGGGGGTGTAGAATCGATGAGTTTAATTCCTCCGGGCGGCCATTATTTAGTCCCCAATCCGACCTTGATGGCAAAAGCTCCAGAATCTTACCTCACTATGGGTCTAACCGCCGAAAACGTAGCCAAAGATTACAAGATATTTAGAGAAGATCAAGACGAATTTGCATATCGATCGCACCAAAGAGCTTTAGCAGCAATTAAAGCTGGTCGTTTCAAAGCAGAAATTATCCCCTTTACAGTTCGAGAAACTGTTTATCTTGATGGCAAAATTCAAACTATCGAGAAAGTATTTCAAATCGATGAAGGGCCGCGATCGGATACCAGTTTAGAAGCACTGGCTAAATTAAAACCTGTTTTCAAGCTTAACGGTACGATAACTGCTGGCAACTCCTGCCAACAATCCGATGGCGCAGCAGCTACCGTTGTGATGAGTAAAAAAATGGTTGAAGAACTAGGATTGCAACCGATCGCAAGGCTATTGGGCTACGCTGTTGCTGGCGTACCGTCGGAAATTATGGGCATCGGCCCGGTAGAAGCAGTGCCGAAAGTCCTCAAACAAGTAGGACTGACTTTAAATGATATCGGCTTAATCGAATTAAATGAAGCCTTTGCCGCCCAATCCCTTGCCGTGATTAGAAAACTCGGACTCGACGAGAGCATTTTAAATATTAACGGTGGCGCGATCGCTCTCGGACATCCTTTAGGTTGTACTGGGGCAAAATTAACCGCTACTTTACTTCACGAAATGAAACGGCGCGGCATTCGCTACGGAATGGTCACGATGTGTATTGGCGGCGGAATGGGTGCTGCTGGAGTGTTTGAAAATCTTGCTTTTTAGGAGGTAGGTAGTAGGTAGTAGGGAGAGATTAACAAAATTACCCACTACCCACTAACCACTACTCGATCGTGGAGTTGAAATTATGATAAATTTTCTTTTACAACCGACAGTTATTATTTCCAGTTTCGTACTGCTTTTAGTAATTTTTGGTTATCTTGGCGTTCCGCTTTGGTTGTGGTCGCTTTATTTGGCTGGAATTCTTTGGGCTGTTAGCGCGCCCATTTGGGGCTGGGTTTTGTTTGCTACTGTGGCATTAATTTTTAATCTTCCCCAATTACGAAGCATATTAATAACAGCCAATTTAGTTAAAACGATTAAAGCCCTCAAACTGTTACCAAATATCTCCGATACTGAAAGAGCGGCGATCGAGGCTGGAACTGTTTGGCTAGATGGAGAGTTCTTTTCTGGAAAACCAGATCTCGATCGCATTAACCGAGAAGCCTATCCCCAAATTACCCCGGAAATTCAATCTTTTCTCGACGGGCCGGTAGAACGAGTTTGTGAGATGGCTAGCGACTGGGAAATTTATTCTCGCCACGACTTGCCTCCCCAAGTATGGGATTATCTCAAACAAGAACGCTTCTTTGGCATGATGATTCCCAAAAAATACGGCGGGTTGGGATTCTCTAATTTAGCTTATAGTGCCGTAATGAATAAATTAGCTTCGCGCTCTTTTACTCACGTCGCAACGGTTGGGGTGACCAACTCCCTCGGCCCGGCTAAACTGCTGCTCAACTACGGAACGCAAGCACAAAAAGACTATTATTTACCTCGACTGGCAATAGGAGAAGAAATTCCTTGTTTTGCCCTCACCGAACCGAATGCGGGTTCGGACGCTGCCAGTATTACTGCTAACGGATTGGTATTTCAAGGCAAAGATGGCAAACTTTACTTGCGCTTGAACTGGAAAAAACGCTACATCACCCTCGGCGCGATCGCCACTCTTTTGGGACTGGCATTTAGACTCAGAGATCCCGAAAATCTCTTAGGAAAAGGGGAAGATGTCGGCATAACTTGCGCTTTAATTCCTACCGATACTCTCGGCGTAACCATCGATCGCAGACACGATCCGATGGGCGTACCTTTTTACAATTCTCCGACGGTCGGACACGATGTTGTCGTTGCGATCGAGCAAATTATTGGCGGTGTCGAACAAGCAGGTCAAGGCTGGAAAATGCTAATGCAAACTCTAGCATCTGGCAGAGGTATTAGTTTCCCGGCAACTTGTGCTGGGGGTGCCAAATTAGTGGCGCGAGTTACTGGTGCTTATTCTACAGTAAGAAAACAGTTCGGACTGCCGATCGGTCGCTTTGAAGGGATTGAAGAACCTTTAGCCAGAATTGGCGGACTTACTTACGCGATGGACGCGCTTCGTCTTTATACTTGTGCTGCGGTGGATCGAGGCGAAAAGCCCGCAGTTATTTCTGCGATCGCCAAGTTAAATTCTACCGAACTTGCTCGCAAAATTATCAACGATGGCATGGATATTTTGGGAGGTGCTGGAATTTGCCGGGGGCCGAGAAATTTATTAGCCAATATTTACACTTCAACCCCGATTTCTATTACCGTTGAGGGGGCGAATATTCTCACTCGCACGATGATCGTTTTCGGTCAGGGTGCAATTCGCTCTCATCCCTATATTTACCAAGAAATTGAGGCCTTAAATAACTCCGATGTTGCTGCCTTCGATCGCGCTTTCTGGCATCATCTGGGTTGGACGATAAACAACGGTTTCCGTTCTGCTTTGTTAAGTATTTCTCGAGGCTATTTAGCTCGTTCTCCGGTTCAAGGATCTACCGCTCAATACTACCGCAAATTAGCCTGGGCATCTGCTACTTTTGCCTTTCTTGCCGATCTAACTTTATTATCTTTTGGCGGCAGTTTGAAGCGAAAAGAAAAATTAACCGGAAGATTTGCCGATATTTTATCCTGGATGTATATCGGGGCGGCAACTTTGCGGAGATTTGAAGCAGAAGGACGCAAACCAGAAGATCTTCCCTTTGTAGATTGGGCAATGCAATCTGCTTTTGCAGAGATTCAACAGGCTATTTTAGGTATTTTAAGCAATATACAGATACCAATTTTAGGAGCAATCTTGCAATATCCCCTAACTTGGTGGTGGCGATTAAATCCGATCGCAACTTTACCTTCAGACCAACTCGGCTCTCAAATTGCCCGCAGCCTTCAAATACCTGGCTCGCAAAGAGATCGACTTACTGAAGGAATATATATTCCGACAAATTCTCAAGAAGCTTTAGGACGTTTAGAAGAAGCTTTTCTCTTATCCTTTAAAGCCGAACCAATTCTTAAACAAATAAAAGCCGCCATTCGTGCTGGTAAACTGCCAAAAGAAAGACCCGAGCGACTCGTTGCCAAAGCTTTAGAAATAGGGGCTATTTCCCTTGAAGAAGCTAATTCAATTCGCGCAGCAGAATTAGCCCGCAATGATGCAATTCAAGTCGATTCTTTTAGGTTCAAAACAGATCGCAAACCAAGTATCTTATCGGAATTAATTTGACTTTTGGAATCTGGATATAATACCGGTTTCCAAAACAATTACTACCAATATTTCGAGAATGAAAGGAATTGAATGCCACCAATTAAAAATCTTTTTAATTGGCGATAAACAACTTGAAATTAAGTAAACGCCTACTTCTAGAAATACCTCCTCCCTAGACCGACTGACTTCTGACCTGTAACCAAGGAGAATATATATGTTAAAAAATCAAACCATACAACATCAAGAAAGTTCATTTTTAGGGGCCGGCAAAGTTCGCTTATATTATCAAAGTTGGCATCCGAGCGAAAAATCGCGGGCACTTTTAGTCCTGATTCATGGATTGGGCAGTCACAGCGATATCTTTAGTAATTTAGTGCAAAAATTAGTCACTCTTGATTATGCTGTATATGGTTTAGATTTGCGCGGTCACGGTCGTTCTTCCGGTCAAAGAGGATATATTAACTCCTGGGATGAATTTCGAGAAGATTTGCAGATTTTCTTAGAATTAATTCGCACTACCAACAATAATGTTCCGATTTTTTTAGTCGGCCACAGTCTGGGAGGGTTAATCGTTGTAGACTACATTTTGGATCGGCCAGAAAATATTTCAGGAGCGATCGCTTTAGCACCTGCATTGGGAAAAGTAGGAGTTTCAGCGTTTAAACTAAAATTGGCAAAAATTGTCGATCGCATCTGTCCTCGTTTCTTTCTCAGAACAGGTATCGATCCAGCTCAATATACTCGAGATAAAACATTAGTTGAAAAATACAAACAAGATCCTTTAATACATCACGTAGCAACAGCTCGTTTAACTGCAGAATGTTTCCGAGTGCAAAAGAAAATCTTGAAACAAAAAAATAGTTTAAAAATACCTTTACTAGTCCTTCATGGTGGTGGCGATGTAATTACTTATCCTGGTGCAACTCGAAAATTCATTAAGAAAGCAAATCTTCAATATTTTCAATTTAAAGAATATCCAGGAGTCGCTCACGATATTCAAAATGACCCCGATCGCGAGTTAGTATTTAAAGATATTTGTGATTGGTTGACAAAACAAAATTGCCAAGTTGAATGTCTTCAATAAACACGACTGTTAATTTGGCATAACGACATTAATCTGTCACCGATGACAAATAATTTGGCACTGTACAACACATAAAATCGGGATGACTGGATTCGAACCAGCGACCCCTTCGTCCCGAACGAAGTGCGCTACCAAGCTGCGCTACATCCCGATAATTTATAACTCATATATATTATCATGTCTTGATAGTATCAAAATGGACTAAAACAGGGAGCGAGATGCGAGCGTGAGAACTAAACCCGAATGGTTGCGAGTCAAAGCACCTCAATGGCAGCGTGTCGGCAATGTTAAAGAAATTTTAAGAGATTTACAGTTAAATACTGTTTGTGAAGAGGCATCTTGTCCGAATATCGGCGAATGCTTTAATGCGGGTACGGCAACATTTTTAATTATGGGGCCAGCTTGTACCCGTGCTTGTCCTTATTGCGATATTGATTTTGAGAAAAAACCGGTAGCTTTAGATCCTCAAGAGCCTCTACATTTAGCCGAAGCAGTACATCGTCTCAAATTAAATCATGTTGTCATTACTTCTGTCAATCGAGACGATTTAATTGATGGGGGTGCTTCTCAGTTTGTCAAATGTATCGAAGAAGTAAGAAAGATTTCGCCGCAAACAACTATCGAAGTATTAATTCCAGATTTATGCGGTAATTGGCAAGCATTACAGTTAATTATTGCAGCAAAGCCCGAAGTAATCAATCACAATATTGAAACAGTTCCGAGTTTGTATCGCAGAGTTCGCCCTCAAGGCAATTATCGCCGATCGCTCGATTTGTTAGAAACTACTCGTCAATTATCTCCCCAAATATACACCAAATCAGGAATCATGGTCGGTTTGGGAGAAACGGATGCAGAAGTTAGACAAGTAATGCAAGATTTGCGAGGGGTAGATTGCGATATTATTACCATCGGACAGTATTTACAGCCTTCTAGCAAGCATTTGCAAGTTAAAGAATTTGTCACCCCAGCGCAGTTTGATGCTTGGCGAAAATACGGCGAGTCGATCGGTTTTCTGCAAGTAGTTTCTTCTCCTCTGACTCGCAGTTCTTATCATGCCGAACAAGTGCGAGAATTAATGAAAATCGGCCGAAAAAGTAATTAAATATCTTCTTGGTTAATTATGCGATCGACCTGCTCGTAAAGAGCTTCGATCGTAGTAGAGTTATCTAAGCTAAAATCGGCAGCAGCTACTTTATCTTCTAAAGGTAACTGATTCTCAATCCTGGCGATCGCACCCTCTTTAGTTAAGGAATTCCTCTTCATAATTCGCTCGATTTGCTGGTTTAAGGAGCAATAAACGACCCAAATTTCTGTAACTAAGTTTGTCATTTTAGCTTCAAATAGTAAAGGAACGACTAAAACAACCGTCTCCGATTCGATTTTTTGCAGTTCTAAACTAATGCGATCGCCCACATAAGGATGGATCTTACTTTCTAACCACAGTTTTTCTGTGCGATCGCTAAAAATAATTGCTCCTAAAGTTGCGCGATCGAGATTGCGATCTTCTAAAAGGATGCGATCGCCGTATCTGTTTTTAATTGCTTCTAAAATAGGCGAACCTTCGGCTACAGCATCTCGAGCGTAGAGATCGGCATCTAAAATTGGCAATTGATAGCGATCGGCTAAATATTGAGATACGGTAGTCTTCCCCGTCCCGATACCTCCTGTCAAACCAACGATCCGTTTAGGCTTCACGATTGAGTCTTTGCAGTCTAATTATTAAAAGTTTCTAAAAGTAAAGCAAATTGTTGAGATCCTCACCATAACTAATTTAAATTTGCTCGGTCTCAAGAAAAAGTTTAACCGATGTTCTTTTTATTGTCCAACTTGGGCAACCTAAAAATAAGAAAAGATTCAAACCGTATTTTTACCGGAGTAGTAAATTTAAAAACTATGCTAACTACTTCTTTATATACAGACAGTGAAAATAATGATTCAATATCGAAACAAAACAATTTGGATATTGAAGAGACTCAAGATTTAGATTCTAATGTCAAAACAGAGCAAGATTGGGTAGAAGTAGAGTCGGAAACTATCGACTCGGCAAGTTCTTCTAAAAGAAGAAATCGCAACACTACCGATCTAGTACGATTATATCTCCAAGAAATTGGTCGAGTCCCTCTGTTGAGAAAAGACGAAGAAGTTCTTAAAGCTCAACAAATTCAACGTCATGTTAGTTTAATTCAAGCCCGCAACGAAGCGGCTGAAAAAGACAATCCTCTAATTAAGCGTTTTGTTGAAATTTTAGAAATTAGCGATCGCCTGATCTCGCAATTAAGCCATCGTCCTTCTTTAAAAAGATGGGCTAATACTGCCAACATAGAAGTATTTGAATTAAAAGAAATTTTAGCAGCAGGCAAAAAAGAGTGGGCAACGGTTACTAATTTAGAGGTTAAAGAATTAGAAAAAATCGAAAGATCGGGTATTGCAGCTAAAGAACACATGATTAAGGCCAACCTGCGCTTAGTCGTTTCGGTAGCTAAAAAATATCAAAATAGAGGTTTAGAATTATTAGATTTAATCCAAGAAGGAACTCTAGGATTAGAAAGAGCGGTTGAAAAATTCGATCCTACTAAAGGATATCGTTTTAGTACCTATGCTTATTGGTGGATTCGTCAGGGAATTACTCGGGCGATCGCCACTCAAAGTCGAACTATTCGCTTACCAGTCCATATCACTGAAAAACTGAATAAAATTAAGAAAGCTCAGCGCAAAATTTCTCAAACTAAAGGTGGCACTGCCAGTATTGAAGAAATTGCTAAAGAACTGGATATGTCTGCTGCTCAAATTAGAGATGTCTTAGTTCGAGTACCTCGTTCTGTTTCTTTAGAAATTAAGGTCGGTAAAGATAAAGATACTGAACTTGGGGATTTGCTGGAGACTCAAAGTGCTTCTCCTGAAGAAAATTTAATGCGGGAAGCTTTGCAAAGAGATTTACTTAATCTACTTGAAGATCTGACTTCTCGCGAACGAGATGTGATTCAAATGCGTTTCGGTTTGAAAGATGGTAGACCTTATTCTTTAGCTGAGATTGGTCGCACCCTCGAACTGTCTCGGGAACGAGTCAGACAAATCGAATCGAAAGCTTTACAAAAGTTACGCCAACCAAAACGTTTGAGTCAAGTTAGCGATTATCTAGAATCTTTAAGTTAAACTCTAAATCGATAATTAGAGATTGATGGCAAATCTCATAAATTACCCCGCTCTAAAATCGAGAGCAGGGGTATTTTAGTTAAAGGTATTTTCTTAAAAAAACTTAATATTTTGCTTGTTTAAATTATCGTGTTTATATTAAATCCGCTTTGCGACAAGCAACTGCAAAAATAACAGCTATTAATGTAATTGCTAAGCCCATTAAAGGATGTTGTCCTCGAGCAACAGCAAAAGATGTTACTACACCTGCACCTAATGCAGCGTTAGCCGCAGCTCCTAACAAATCGCGATCGGTTTTTTTATCGTACATAAATCGAGTATAAGAAAAACAATTCTCTCCAAATTAACACCCTCTTTTATCTCGATCGAGCAAAAAAGCTGCGATCGCAATTAAGCTTTAAATTTAGTTATCTTTCTTAACGATTTCAGTCTGTTTTAGAAATCGGGCAAATAGGGCTATAACTCAGGATTACCCTGAGATCTAGATTGAATTGATTCGGCTTCGTAAACATGATTTAAGAATCGATCGGTTGAAAAATCGGACGAGAATGGCAAGATCGGATAAGAGTTAAGATTCTAAGCTTAATTATGTCCGAAACTTATACAGTTGAATTACAACACGAAGGCCAAACTTATACTTTTCCAGCCAGAGAAGACCAAACTATTCTTGAAGCTGCAGCCCTCGTTAATATAGAATTGCCAAACTCTTGTAATGCTGGAGTTTGCACTACTTGTGCGGCGCAAATTGTTGAGGGAACTGTAGATCAAAGCGATGCGATGGGCGTATCCCCAGAACTTCGTACTGAAGGATATGCTTTAATGTGCGTATCTTATCCTCGTTCTGATGTCAAAGTAGTAACTGGTAAAGAAGAAGAAGTATATCAGCGACAATTTGCTTCTGCTTAATACCAATTCGATTTAAGATGGTCAAAGGTCACTCATAAGGATTTTCAAGTCCGAGGGCAACTAATATGGATTATTTCCATAAGATTGGTGCAAACTTCTGACCTCTGACCTCTGACCTCTGACCTGACAAAAAAATATGTCGTTAGATCTGACTTAACATGACTACCCACTTTATTAGCGCGGAAATTGACCTGCAAGAAACACCAGCTAAATTGCAGCAGGAAATTGAAACAGAATTGGAAAAACGCGGCCAACCTTTACGCTGGTCGATCGCGGCTGTTAAAGAACGAGAAAAAAAGGCGGTAGTCGAAGCAATTGTAACTAAAGATCCAGAATAGTTTTGATTCGCTCTCCCTATACTGCAGTTTTAATCGTTCCAACTGGTGTCGGAGCTGCGATCGGCGGCTATGCTGGAGATGCGATCCCAGTAGCCCGCGCCATTGCTGCAGTTTGCGATCGCCTGATAACCCATCCTAACGTCCTCAACGGGGCACAACTCTACTGGCGCGATCCGAAAATTGCTTACGTTGAAGGTTATGCTCTTGACAAATTTGCGAGTTCGTGCTGGGGATTGCGAGGAGTCAGAAAAAATAAAATCGGTTTAATTCTCGATCGAGCAATAGAGCCAGAATTACAGCTGAGACATTTACAAGCAGCCGATGCAGCCAGAGCAACATTAGGCTTGGATATTGGGGATTTTATCGTTACCGACGCGCCTTTAGAAGTAGAACTGCGAGGGGCGAATTCTGGAGCTAGTTGGGGGACAATCGGCAATACGGGCAGTTTATTGCGAGCCGCAGAAAAATTAATTCAGCAAAAAAAAGTAGCAGCGATCGCAGTAGTAGCCAGATTTCCCGACGATATCGACAGCGATGCACTGCAAGATTATCGCCAAGGAAAAGGAGTCGATCCTTTAGCCGGTGCAGAGGCCGTTATTTCCCATCTCATCGTCCGCAATTTTCAAATTCCTGCCGCTCACGCACCCGCACTACAACCGATCCCCCCAGATCCTAATTTATCGCCTCGAGCTGCGGCCGAAGAATTAGGATACACTTTTTTACCCTGCGTTTTGGTAGGATTGAGCAGCGCGCCCCAATACATTTGCGATCGCCACAATTATACTGCTTTATCTGGAGATATTTGGGCAGAAGAAGTAGATACAGTAATAATACCCGCTAGTGCTTGCGGTGGCAGTGCTATTTTAAGTTTTAGCAGCCAAAAAACCAAAATTATTGCTGTCGCAGAAAACACAACCCAAATGCAAGTTTTTCCAGAAAGTTTAGGGATTCAAGCAATTAGAGTAAACTCGTATTTAGAGGCGTTAGGTATTTTAGTTGCCGATCGCGCTGGTATTAGCGTCGATGCATTGCGCCCTTCCTTATCATCTCTATCATCTATTATCAGTGGCAAATTCTAATAACCCCCAAAATCTTCCCCTAAGTCGAACTCAAATTTTGTCAGTAATGGGTTTTACTGCGGTAATTCTGCTTTTAGTTGCTAAATTGTGGGAAAAATTTGGCTCGGTGCAGATGCTACCCCTTAAATTTACAACTGATGCTTTTGTCTTAGGTATTGCGATCGCCGGGGGAATTACTATTGCTAGCAGTATAGTCTATCGTCTTTGGCCGGCATACCGTCACAGCGCAGATTATTATTTAGAATTAATTTTAAAGCCTTTACTTTGGCCCGATTTAATTTGGTTGGGATTGTTACCTGGTTTGAGTGAAGAGTTGCTGTTTCGCGGCGTAATGTTATCGGCTTTCGGATTAAATTGGATTGCTTTAATCGTTTCTAGTATAGCTTTTGGCGTGGCTCATTTTAGCGGCTCGGGACAATGGCCTTACGTGGTTTGGGCGACAATAGTCGGGTTGGGATTGGGTTACAGCGCGATCGCTACGGGAAATTTATTAATTCCGATCGTCGCTCACATCATTACTAATTGTTTGTCTAGCAGTTTGTGGAAAGCAAAAATAAAGTTCGATTTTCCTTCTTCTTAAGTTAAAAAAATGGTAATTGCCCAAATTATAGAACCAATTCTTGATAAAATAAATTGAAATTTTCAAGAGGTAGGGCAAATGGCAGAAGCGAGCAAAGCAAGTGAAATTAATATTTCTGCTTTAATCGAGCAAATGCAAAAACCGGAATTTTATCCCCACCCAATTCCAGAACCGATTCAATTAATTCAAACCCACGTTTCTTATGTCTTGCTAGCTGGAGATTATGCTTACAAGCTCAAAAAAGCTGTCAACTTCGGTTTTTTAGATTTTTCTAGTTTAGAAAAAAGAAAGCATTTTTGCGAAGCAGAAATTAGCATGAATCGGGCGATCGCCCCAGAACTTTATTTAGAAGTAGTTCCGATTCTTGAAATAGAACCAGGCAAGTTTAATTTAGTAGGAGAGGGGAAAACTGTAGAATATGCCGTGAAAATGCGGCAATTTCCTCAAGAAAATTTATTTAGCGAACTATTTGCTGCAGGAAAATTAACGGAAAAAAATATCGCAGAATTAGGAAATACAGTCGCAGAATTTCACGCTCAAGCGATTAGTAACGATCGCATCACTAGCTTCGGCGAAATTGAAATGATTCGCGCTGCTTTCGACGAAAACTACCAGCAAACAGAGAAATATATCGGTATCGCCCAAACAAAAGAACAATTTGCAGCAACTAAAAAGTATAGTAACGACTTTTTTGCCGAGAAAAAAGAATTATTTAAACAGCGTCGCGATAATAATAAAATTAAAGAATGTCACGGCGATCTACACTTAAGAAATATTTGTTTGTGGCAAAATAAAATTCAACTATTCGATCGCATTGAATTTAACGAACCTTTTCGCTTTGTCGATGTTATATACGACGTTGCTTTTGCAGTAATGGATCTCGATGCGAGGGGGCGATCGGATTTTGGTAATATATTTTTAAATACTTATATCGAACAAACTGGCGATTGGGAAGGTTTGCAAGTATTGCCCTTATATCTAAGTCGTCAAGCTTATGTTAGAGCTAAAGTAACTTCTTTTCTGCTCGACGATCCGAATATTCCTCCAGAAGTGAAAGCAGACTCGAAAAAAACCGCCGCAGATTATTATCGCCTAGCTTGGGAATATACTCAAAGCAAGCAAGGGAAACTATTCTTAATGTCTGGCATCTCCGGATCTGGAAAAACTACAGTAGCCAGAGAATTAGCTAAAAAAATCGGTGCGATCCAAATCAGATCTGATGCTGTCAGAAAACATCTCGCTGGAATAGGTTTAGAAGAAAAAGGTGGAGAAGATTTATATACCCCCGAAATGAATCAAAAAACCTACGATCGCCTTTTAGAATTGGGAATTATCTTAACTGCGATCGGCTTTCCGGTAATTTTAGATGCTAAATACGACTTAATTTCTTTGCGAGAAAATGCGAAAGTCTTAGCAGAATCAAACAATATACCTCTACAGATTTTACACTGCAGCGCGCCAATCGACATTTTAAAAGAGCGGTTATCCGAGCGCAGCGACATCTCAGATGCTACCCCCGACTTAATCGCAAAACAACAAGCAGCAACCGAACCATTCACCCCAAAAGAACAAAAATACGTCATTGAGATAGACACTTCCAATCTGGATTGGAAATCCCAATTACCCTAAATTTAACCGGCAGATTGCTAGGATAAACATAAAGTAGATCGCAAACATAAATCCGAGCAATCTGAAATGTAAAATTTTTATGATGGATTTTTTACTTTTAATACCAACAAAAATTTTACTGACAGTTATATTAGCCATTTTATCGTCAGCTAGAGCCTCCCAATGTTGCGATCGCTAGCAAATTAAAACATTTGTGTAAATTGTAAATGAGAGGCGTTAACATAAGTTAACAACAGTAAATTAAGATAAAAGTTGCCCTCCTAAAACAACGATGTCAACTTAAGGCCGATATAAATACAATCTTCAATCTTAGGAGAATAAAGTGAACAAAGATAAAAAATGGAGAAATGCGGGACTGTACGTGCTACTAGCAATTGTAGTAGTAGCATTAGGAACTGCATTTTTAGATAGAGAACCGACTCAACAAACAACTTGGAAATACAGCCAATTCCTCCAAGAAGTAGAAAGCGGCAAAGTTGAGACCGTTCAACTCAGTTCCGATCGCGCCAAAGCAATAGTAACTCGCGAAGATGGAGTTCAGGTATTAGTAAATATCCCCTCCGATTCTGATTTAATCGACACTCTTACCGATAATGGTGTAGATATCTCGGTAAAACCACAAACTGACGACGGTTTCTTATTTAGAGCCTTAAGCAGTCTATTCTTCCCGATTTTACTGTTAGTCGGATTGTTCCTCCTCTTGAGACGCGCTCAAAGCGGCCCCGGATCTCAAGCAATGAACTTTGGCAAATCTAAAGCTAGAGTGCAAATGGAACCCCAAACCCAAGT
>JASJCW010000048.1 GCA_030065265.1 Prochloraceae cyanobacterium | reverse complement strand
ATGCAATTCAAGCAGAATTATCAAAAGATGAAACAGAAGTAAAAATAGCTTTATTAAATAATCCGTCTATTAATTTAGAGGTTTGCGATCGCATTGCTGAATCTGAAAATGAAGAGATTAAAATTGCTTTGGCTAGGATGAAAAATCTACCTAATAATCTTCTCGAAAAATTAGTTAAAGATGAAAATATTTCAGTCAAAATGGCTTTATTAAAAAATCCTTCCATTCCCAGATCGATTTTAGAAAAATTGGCTGAAGATGGAGCAAAAGAGGTTCGTTTATTCTTAGCAAAACAAGATATTTTATCTCCTGCGATCGCCGCAAAATTGAGCCGAGATAGTAACCCAGAAGTTCTTTTGGCTATAGTAAATCATCCCCAAATATCAATAGATATTCTCAAGCAATTAGTAGCCAATGAAAACGAATCTGTTTGTTTAGCAGCAGCAGAAAAAATTGCCAAGAGATTGAGTAGAAAAGTATCTTTCGAGCAGAAAACAATCGAGGGTCAAGACTTTATTCAATACGACGATATCATAGCTGCTATCGATCTTGAAATGAAACGTTTAGGCTGGACAAAAGAACGACGTAGAGAGTATTTAATGGAAAATTATGGAAAGCGATCTAGACATTCTTTAACCGATCGAGAATTACTTGAATTCTTAGATTCTCTTAGATCGCTCCCATAGCCGATCCTTTAAGCTAAGATTAGCTCTTGGCTGGGATGTAGTACGAGCGATCGCAATTCTTGACGAGTTTCACTTTTAAGAAATTCTTGCTGTATTTCCAGCCACTCAAGCCATTTTTGATAGCGTTTTTCTGCTATTAACTTTACGAGAGTTGGTAATTTCTTTTCAAAGTTAGAACCAAATAATTCTTTGAAAAATTCCTTCAATATAAAACAGTCTTGTATTTCCCCTAAAACTTCTTGAACTTTCTTAATTTTCTTGACGTATTTTTGATAGCTATCGCCGTAAAAATCGGTAAATAATTCCATATTATACCGAGATCTTTTCGCTTCTTTTCTTAAGTCGTGAAGTATTGCTTCTTCTCGTTCTAAAATTGTTTCTACTGCGGCCGAGTCAAATTCTTGACCGGCTTTTATTCCTAACCACCAACCTGGATGCAATAAAAATTTACCGACCTGTGGGGATAATAGATCTGGTAATACTCGCTCGATCCCAATATTGCCTACTTGTTGATATTGAGGTTTTTCTAACCAGCTATTTAAATCTTTTTTTAAATCTTGATAAGCTTTTCTCTTAAAAGTCCTTGTAACTTCCTGGTAAGCTAATTTGCGTTTTTTGGCTAAGATTTTTAATGCTTTCTCTAAACTTTTTTGTTCTGCTTGAGGTAATAAAGGCTGATACTTATCTTGTAATTCGGCTTGTAAAACATCGATATCTCTTAATTTGCCTAAAATTCGGGCAATCTTACCGACATTGCGATCGCTGGCTGTTTTTGGTAAGCTAAGCGCGGGAGCAAAGCCAGTAATAGCCGATCGCAAACGCCTCATGCTAACTCTCATTTGGTGCAATTCTTCAGGGTCTCGATCTAGAATCACCCCAGTTTCGCGAGCTAGCATTTTTTCTAAATGTTTGGCGATCGCGATTGTGGCTGAATTTCCGAAAGTTGTGTTGCAATTGCCATTTCTGGAGTTTTCCATCTCTTTGTCTTCTAACTCCGCAATTTCGGTTAATTTATTGCTTGGTTTATTTTAGCAAAAATTCCACTCTATTCTTTAGCAGAGATTGCCCCACTCCAACCGCGAATTTCGTTGCCGACTTTGAATATTGCTGAATTTGCCAATCTCAATTCTCGAGCTGCAACTACTAATAAATTAGATCGCTCTTTAATAGTTTCGAGGCGATCGGGACAAGCGGCAAAATCCAAGCACAGAACGGTCGATCTGTTCCAAGGCTCGCGAAATACTTTACAATTGTCGGGTATGTAGGTTGCAAGAGTTCTAAAACGAGCGATCGCAGCTTTTTCAAACTCGGCAGTAGTAGTATTAGTGGGATAATTTTGATGAGCCATTTTAATCTTTCTTGAAAGTTGGATTAGCCGTAGATCGAGAATCAGATTTGATAAACTGAATCGATCTTTTCAGATAAGGCTTTAACCTCAGTAATAGCGTGAAATTTTTCACTAACTAAATACAGGCTAACAACGATTTTGTGGAGATTAAGTTAGCTGTGGACATTTTTAACTTGATGTAATTAATGAAAATTGAAAAGATTGCGATTTTTAAATTTTAACGACAAGTTTCA
This sequence comes from Prochloraceae cyanobacterium, assembly GCA_030065265.1. Lineage (GTDB taxonomy): Bacteria > Cyanobacteriota > Cyanobacteriia > Cyanobacteriales > JASJDA01 > JASJDA01. The sequence goes on along the minus strand of JASJCW010000048.1, from coordinate 19,369 downwards.
AATTCGAGGGGAACAAAAGCTAAATCGTTGATACTGTAGCGAGGATTGTCACAATCAACTATATGTATAAATACTCCTGAAGGATGAAGGCGATCGCCATTTTCAGTATTAAATGCCAGTTTTCCTGTTGCTCCCTGGCCGATTAATTCACCACTTTTGAGTATTTCTCGAACGCTCACCCTAGTCGGATCTTCTTGTTCGCCTAAAGCTAAGATAAAGGCACGAGTTGCATCGTAAGCTAAAGCGATCGGGGAAGTATCGATGGGTAAGTCCCAAAGTTTTTCCGAACTATAGGGAAATTCTGCATCGGGACTTTTGAGACGATGCCAAGGAACGAAGAGAATGAATTTGTTGTCTTGTAATAAGGGCCCTAAGACTTCTTTACCTAATTGGAGCGTTTTCGGGTTGTGTAACGTCCATCCTCCAATAATAAAAAAAGGTTCTTCTTGTTTTGAATTTGCTGTAATTAACTCTAAGGAATTATTGACCGCATTACTAATATAAGAATCGGGAAATATTACTAAAATTTCTATTTCTTGATTTTTGGCCTCTTCTAAAGCAGCTTGAATTTTGTCATCGGTATCGAGTTCGTCGAGACCATCAAATTCCAATAAAATTGCATTCGGATCTTCTTCTCTAAATTCTTGTTGAAATTCTTGGAAGAAAGAGCGGCTAAAATCACTTTTACTGTTATAGAATACGGCTACTTTGTTTTGCTTTTTATCTTTAATTACATAATCGACAATATTGCTGGCATGATATTCTACTTTAGGAACGGTACGGGCAAAAACTTCTCGAGGATTAAATGTCAGTTCTTCGGTTGCAGTTCCTGGAGAGACTACGGGTAAAGGGATGTATTTGCTGCTTAAATAATTATCAGGATCGTTGTAGATGTCTACGGCAGCTAGCGTTGATTGACTCGAATAATGTCCGACTATTCCAATAATATCGGTTTTTTTAACTAGTTTTCTGGCTACTTCATTAGATTGTTTCGGGCTGCTACCATCGTCGGCAATGACTATTCTCAATCCTTTGCCATCAATTGCTTTTTGAGGGAGTAAATTTAAGTCTGTTAGTTTATCTTCAATTGCAGAGATATCTAATATACCTAAATTAACTTCTAATTGAGCTTGAGCTACACCTCTTAAGACATCTCTGGCAAGATCTTTGCCTTCTTTGGTATTGAATTCACTTTCCCCTGCGGGAACGACCACTGCGAGGGTATAGTATTCTCGATCTTGCAGTTCGAGTAAAGTATTTTGGATGTAAATTAGAGTTTCTGGATCTTTGTCTTTGCTATTTTGCCAAACTTCTATCAGGATATTTAAAACAGCTTGATAGTCTTTGTCTTGATAGGCGTTGAATAGGGCTGTTTGTTTGCTTTGTTTGATAAAAGAAGATAGGAGAAATTGTTCGCCGCAACTCAAGCGATCGTTTGGTTCTACTTTATTGCAAGCATCCTGTTGGATTTTGACTCTTGTTTGTGCAATAGGAAATAAATACAAAAAGAGGATTCCCCCGCTTAAGATTAATCCAAGTCCTGCTGAGCATAAAATAGCGACCTGTTTTAGGCTGGAAATCCGTTTATTTTTATTTAATCTATTTAGATTGGGTAAGAAATTTGATTGAATTTGAGATTTTTTTGCGTTTTCTTGAATTTGTTTTAAGTCTTCAATAACTTCCGATGCTGTTTGATAGCGTTCTTTGTATTCATAGGCGATCATTTTGTCTAAAACTGCCAATAAATAAGCACTAATCTTGTTTTTATTTTTTTCTGCTTGTTGTTTTCCACCTACCAAGTCGTGCCAAACTGTTTCTAGTTTTAGAGTATGAAAATCAGAACATATTTTTAACGGGTGCATTCCGGTAAGGGAATGGACTGCTATCATCCCAACAGCATAAATATCGCTACAAGGTTTAGGAAATCCGGCCGTTTGCTCCGGGGCCATATATCCTTTAGTTCCGATCGCTAGGGTTTGCTCTTGTTTTCGCATTCCCTGGGTATTGACAATTGATGTTTCTTTAACGGCTCCAAAATCAATTAATACTATTTTTTCGTCTTTTCTTCTGCGGCGAATATTAGAAGGTTTAATATCTCTGTGTATGACGTTATTTTTATGAACGAATTCTAAAATTTCTAAGATTTCTATTAATATTTCTATTAGCTTTTCTTCGCTAATTACTTCTAGATTTTCTTTTTGTGCTACTGATTCGTCTATTTGCAGTTCTTCGGTAAGATCGTGACCTTCAATAAACTCTTGTACTAAATAAAACTCTTCGTTTTCTTCAAAATAAGCTATCAGGGTGGGGATGCGATCGTGTTCCTCCCCTAGCTTTTTTAAAGCTTCGGCTTCTTTTTTAAAATAAGATTTTGCAACTTCTAAAATTTTTTCTTGTTGGATTTCAAGCTGTTTAACTACTACTGGCTGATTAAAACGCCTAATATCTACAGCTAAGTAGGTTTTACTAAAGCCCCCCGATCCCAATTTATCGACAATTCTATAACATTTACCTATTAGTTCACCTTGCCTGACTTTCATATCAATCTATCGTATAATGTGGGATTGGTGAATTACCGAACTTAATAGCCAGCTTAATTGCTTTTTAGAGCCAAATAAATAAAACATACAATACTTAATTTTATATCTTAACTTTTTAAAAATCAATAATTTACACCTAGATATTAGTTTACTTAGTGAGGAAAATTTTTAACGATCCTTAAAAATTGTTTATTAAAACTAAATAGGATCGACTCGAGTAAAAAAATTTTTAATTGACATTAGACCGCCATCCGATAGATTACTGAGATAGTTTAAACTGCTTGGAGTGGGATTTATCCTTAAATTGGTTATTTTTTGAGTTGAAATTGTCATTTGGGTTTGAATCCTTATTTTAGAGATCGATCGCAATTGATGGAAGATTTCTGTAGGTTACTTAATTGCAAAATCTACAATTAAAAAGGAATTTAAAATACCTTGAATTGAGTTTTGTTTTAGCTTTGACCTTGCTGTATGTCAACAAAAAAACTTTTTTGAATCAATTTCAAATCCTCTCACTTAACTTTTCAAATTATATTGAAATCGAAGCTATTTATTGTTTAACTTTCTAGATTAGATTTGCGCCAACAATCTCCTGCGATTAAAGTATGAACTTGCCAATCTGCTGAAGTTTGTGAATAATCTGTACGATAGTGACCTCCCCTACTTTCAGTGCGAAAAACAGCACTTTTAAGAATCAAATAAGCAATATCGAGTAAATTGATAGTCTCGCTACAAAGACGTAATTGTTTTTCGGCATCGGGAGCTAAAAATTTAAGATTACGATCGCCCGACTGATTCAATATTATTCTGACAGTTTCAAAATTAGCAAATTCTTTGCGCCAAGATTGAATCAAATCGATCGCTTTATTCATTCCCAAAGCAGTACGACAAATACCCGCACTGCGCCAAACTAATAAAGGCAATTCCTGTCTTACCATCAGAATTTGTTTAAATTCTTCATCCCAACTGCCACCATAGTTAATTATCGGTAAATCTGCGGAGGCGATCGCTTCGACTTTAACTTTACTTAACTGAGCAGCAAAAACAATGCATTCTAACAAAGAATTGCTTGCCAAACGATTTGCACCGTGAACTCCAGTGCTAGCAGTTTCGCCGATCGCATACAATCGGTCAATTGAAGTAAGATTTTTAGTATCGACAGCAACTCCTCCCATCCAATAATGAGCTGCGGGTGCGACGGGAATTAACTCAGAAAAAACATCTATACCGAATTGCTGACAAACTTGAATAATATTGGGAAAGCGATAGCGAATGCGATCGGGGGCGATCGGGCGCAAATCTAAATACACGTTAACTTTACTCGGATCTGGGGCTGTTTTTTGTAAGTGGGTAAAAATTGCCCGACTGACGACATCCCTGGGGGCTAATTCTCCTTTAGGATGATATTTAAAAGCAAAGCGATCGCCTGTTTCGTCGACTAAGTGGGCCCCTTCCCCTCTAACTGCTTCGCTGATTAAAAATCGAGGCGCGCCTATCTTAGTCAAAGCCGTAGGATGGAACTGAAAAAATTCGAGATCCCTTAACATTGCCCCGGCACGCCAAGCTAATGCTACCCCATCTCCGGTACTGACGGGAGGATTGGTTGTTTGGGCAAAAACTTGCCCCCCACCTCCAGTAGCTAAAATCACTGCTCCTGCTCCGATCCAGTGGATCTGATTTTGGTAAAGTACGGAGATACCGCGACAAGAGGTGCGACCGCGATCGAGCCATAAAGATAATGCTAGAGCCTCAGAAAATATTTGAATGTTAGGACGTTCTAGGACTTTAGCTGTCAGAGTGCTGACGATCGCCCTCCCGGTTGTATCTGCTGCGTGGAGGACTCGAGGGCGAGAGTGAGCCGCTTCTAGAGTCATGGCTAGTTTCTCCCCTTTGCGATCGAAAGCGACACCCATTTTGACTAGAGAGGCGATCGCGTCGGCAGCATTTTTAACCAAAAAATCCACGGCAGTTGAGTCGCAAATTCCAGCACCCGCTTTGATAGTATCGGCAAAATGCAGCTTCGGGGAATCTCGAGGGTCGATCGCTGCGGCAATTCCGCCTTGGGCCCAGTCGCTAGCACCTATTTTTAGGGTATCTTTCGTGATTAGACCTACTTGAAGGTGTTCTGGCAAACAGAGACAGGCGTACAATCCAGCAGCACCCGAGCCGACAACGATAACATCAAATTGGGGGGGTATTTGGTTCAATTTTATCCAGTTCCGTAATAAATATTTATATTATGCGCGATAAAAACCCACGCTGAAACAGAGTGGGTTAACTCAGAATATTTTACAAAATTGTTATTTTGATTTTATGGAAAAATTTTTAGTAAACGCCAGGATTATAGCGATCGTCGCCGTCATTATATACTGCTGCGGTTGGGGTAACAACAAATTTATCGAGGTTAGCTTGTAAAAGCTCTTTCTGGCGATCGCTCAAGCCGGGGATTTCTAAAACATCTTCTACCTTTTCATAGGGTGCATTTTGCAGGATTTTACCGGCTAAAGTGGGATAAAATCCGGGTAATTTGCGTAGTTTACGGACGTGAGTGTTGTTTAAATCGATTTTTTTACCGAATTCGGTGCTTAGCTTGGCATCGGCTGGATTGACTCTTTCTGCACCCAATACTGAGGCAGATTGTAAACTAATGTTGCTTAAATTAAGAGCTTGTGCTTGAGGCGCAAATCCCCAGCAACTCAAAATAAAAGCTAAAGCTGCGATAAAACGAACGCATTTTTTCATTGATGGTACTCCTCCTGTCTGATTTTAAATTCTCTATTGATGAGAGAATTTTTAGTTCTTATGGTTGTGAACTTAATTTTTGTTTTCAATTTTTTCATTTTATCTTAGAAACGTAAAATAACGAGATATTTCACCTCTCGAGCTATAAGATCGAAGTGATAATCATTTTTTGAAGGTAAAATTTATGTCTTTACAATTAGGAGATACAGTTCCGGATTTTACCCAAGCTTCGAGTATGGGAGAGATATCTTTCCATGAATGGATTGGCGATAGCTGGGCGATTTTATTTTCTCATCCTGCCGATTATACTCCAGTTTGTACTACTGAATTGGGTGCGGTTGCTCGGCTCAAATCGGAGTTTGAGAAACGAAATGTCAAAGTTATCGCCCTCAGCGTTGACGATGTAGAGTCTCATCAAGGTTGGATTAAAGATATTAACGAAACTCAAAATACAACCGTTAACTATCCTATTTTAGCTGATGGCGATCGCAAAGTGTCCGATCTTTACGGAATGATTCATCCTAACTCTTTAGCTACTTTGACCGTCAGAAGTGTTTTTATTATCGATCCGGCGAAAAAATTACGTCTTACTTTAACATATCCTGCCAGTACCGGACGCAATTTTGCCGAAATTTTGCGAGTAATAGATTCGCTACAATTAACTGACAACTATCAAGTTGCTACTCCAGTTAACTGGAAAGATGGCGAAGATTGCGTCATCGTACCTTCGATTAAAGATCCAGCAGAATTAAAACAGAAATTTCCTAAAGGTTACACCGAAGTTAAATCCTATTTACGCATGACTCCACAACCGAATAGATAAATTGTTCAGGTAGTAGGGAGAAAACAAAAACTATTTTTCCCTTCTACCTCATCAAAAAAATTAGCCCCAATCTTGCCAATATTTTTGAGAAATGATTAACTGGCAAAAACTGGCTATTTTGAAAATTAAAAATTAGTAATTCAGTCGAATTCACCCCGATCTTCTTCTTGAAATTTCTCTCTAAAAATTAACAAGCTCGCTTAAGAGTTAGACGCTCAATCCAAACAATTTTAAATACTTTAATTGCCAAAATAGAACTAATGTTCGATTGGTTTAATTCGAGACTGAATCTAAGAAATAAATCCAAACAATTTAGAATTTACAATTGGATGCCAGCAAAAATAAATCGATCGAATATATTTTGAGAAGAAGGCTCAAATTTAAGTGTTAAAAAGATCGATCGAATTATATTGTAATAAGAGAGGATCTTAATTATCGGTCGCTATCCCATCGAAGAGAGTAACAAACGATAGAAGATCGATTTTGACAGTTTGAATACTTCCGATCGCGCCAGTTTCTTGATAAGTTAAAATTTAGCAACTATTAATTAATTTATGGATATTAAAAACGGTTTCGTAGATACGGTGGGTAACACGCCATTGATCCGCATTAATAGTTTTAGTGAAGAAACTGGTTGTGAAATCTTGGGTAAAGCAGAATTTCTCAATCCTGGCGGTTCGGTTAAGGATCGAGCAGCTTTATACATCATCGAAGATGCTGAAGCAAAAGGCTTATTAAAACCCGGAGGCACAGTTGTAGAGGGAACTGCTGGCAATACTGGAATCGGTTTAGCTCATATTTGCAATGCCAAAGGCTATAAATGCCTGATTATTATCCCCGAAACTCAATCTCAAGAAAAAATCGATACTTTAAGGGTATTGGGGGCAGAAGTTCGTACCGTTCCCGCAGTACCTTACAAAAATCCCAATAATTACGTCAAGCTTTCCGGCCGAGTTGCTGCAGAAATGGATAATGCAATTTGGGCTAATCAATTTGATAATTTGGCTAATCGGCAAGCTCATTATGAAACTACCGGCCCGGAGATGTGGACTCAAACTGACGGCAAAATCGATGCTTGGGTAGCTGCTACCGGGACTGGAGGAACTTTTGCCGGAGTATCCCTATTTTTAAAGGAAAAAAATCCCGATGTTAAATGTGTTGTCGCCGATCCGATGGGTAGCGGCCTCTACAGTTACGTCAAAACAGGGGAAATTAAACCAGAAGGAAAATCCGTTACTGAAGGAATCGGTAACAGTCGCATTACCGCTAACATGGAAGACGTGCCGATCGATGATGCAATTCAAATTGACGATCCCGAATGTTTGCGAGTAATCTATCAGTTACTCAAACGAGATGGCTTGTTTATGGGCGGATCTGTGGGGATTAATGTTGGTGCGGCCGTTGCTTTAGCCAAACAAATGGGGCCGGGCCATACTATCGTTACCGTTCTCTGCGATGGTGGAGCAAGATATCAATCAAGACTCTACGATCCTCAGTGGTTGGCTGCTAAAGGCCTTTCTCTTCCTTAATTACATCGCCCCAAAGTACCATATTTAACTCGAGTCGCGCATAATAAAAAAGGCTGTTTATAAAAACTTAAACTAACACGCAAACATGAACCGCGATAAAACCCAAATTTGCATACTCGGTGGTGGCTTTGGTGGCTTATATACAGCTTTATATTTAAGTAAATTTTCTTGGTCGCACAAATGTAATATCGTTTTAATCGAACAAAAAGATCGCTTTCTTTTTACTCCCCTACTATATGAGTTATTAACTCAAGAATTAAAACCCCAAGAAATTGCACCTTCTTATCAAAAGCTTTTACGACATACCAAGATTCAATTTTGTCAAAATAAAATTGTCAAAGTCGATCTCAAAAATCAAAACATCGAATTGGCAACTGGCGATCGCCTCCTTTACGATTATGCGATCGTTGCTGTCGGTAATAAAAATAGAGTGCCACAAATTCCAGGATCTGATTTAGTTTACAATTTTCGGACTCTGGCAGACGTAGAATTAATCGAGGCAAAAATAGAATTGCTGTTACAATCTTGTCAGCCTCGGAAATTGCAAATTGCGATTGTCGGTACGGGAGCTAACGGAATAGAATTAGCTTGCAAGCTAGCCGATCGCCTGCCGAAAAACGCCAAAATTAGAGCCGTCGATCGCAGTTCGGCAATTCTCAAAGACTTTTCTCCTCAAGTGCGATCGGCAGCCGATCGCGCCCTCAAAAAACGCAACATTAAAGTAGATTTAGAAACTGAAGTTGCCAAAATTACCAGTCAAAGTATTACTTTAATTTATCAATCGAACCAGACCGTTACTTTACCAGTAGATTTAGTATTTTGGACTGGGGGAATAGAATCCCATCAATGGATTGCAGATTTGAGTCATTGCAAGCAAAATGCCACTGGAAAAATTCTCACTTTACCTACCCTTCAGTTAATCGACTATCCAGAAGTATTTGCTATCGGTGACGTGGCGAAAATTTATAATAGCGAGCGATCTTTACCTGCAACCGCTCAAGTTGCTTATCAGCAAGCCAATTTAATTGCTACCAATATCCAAGCATCATTAAAAGGCAAATCCCTTAAATCTTTCCAGTATTTACATTTAGGAGATATGCTAACTTTAGGCAATGGCGCGGCTGTTATTTCTAGCTTTTCTTTTGTTTTAGAAGGTTATTTAGCTGCGATCGTTAGGCAATTGGTTTACATTCAAAGATTGCCAACTAATCGCCATCGTTTCCAAGTAGTGAAAAATATTTTAATCAGAGGAATTAAAGGTATTTTCAACTGCAAACCAAAACTAAAATATAGCAATATCAAACATAATAAAATTAAATAAAAAAATCATTACATTATCGATTGAAAGCTCCGAAAATATGATAAACTAGTAAAGTTTAGAAAAAATAATATCGACTGAGTTTATGGAAGAACAAAACGATTTTTTTACAGAGCTAGAAAAACTAGGCGATGAAATTTTTTGTTCTGTAATGGAAGGATCGATTCAAGTTTTAAAAGGTACTAAAGAAATATTACTAGAATTATCGTATAATACTCAAATTTTTTTAGATGAAACGATTTCCGAAGCTGAAATTGCTTATAACGAAAGAAAAAATCGTCAAGAAGAACCCAGTCAAGAACTAAAACAAAGATTATATAATCTAGTCGGAGGCAATCAAGAGATTGCCGAGAGATTAATCGACTCTGAAAAAGAACGAAATCCAGGATATCCAGAAAAATGGTACTGGGAAAAAATAGTTTACGATTTAGAGCGCGATCGCAATTAAATTGTCGTGGAGGGCTTTCGTTTTTAAACAGTGCGATCGCCCCAGGAATATTATTGAAAATTAATCATTTCAAAAGCTAAATTGATTTAAAATCGGAAAAACTAAAAGCTTTTCTAAGTGAAACAATTCTTAAAAAATACCGATATTATCGATTGGCACAATTTAGAAATCGTTAATGTAGCCGAGCAAATTGCAGCAGCGACAAAAGATAGAGAAACGTTAATTAAAAACTGTTTTGAATTTGTCCGAGATCGGATTTATCATAGTTCGGATTATCAAATGAATCCCGTTACTTGTAGGGCTTCTGAAGTATTAAAAAATAAAACAGGTTATTGTTATGCTAAAAGTCATTTATTAGCAGCATTATTAAGAGCAAATCAAATCCCAGCAGGATTTTGCTATCAAAGATTGAGCGTTTACGATAATGGCGCGCCTTATTGTTTGCACGGTTTAAATGCGGTTTATTTGCCCGAAATAGGTTGGTATAGAATCGATGCCAGAGGTAATAAAAAAGGTATAGACGCTCAATTTACACCACCAGCAGAAAAGTTAGCATTTTCAATTAATTTTCCTGAAGAAATAGATTGCAAAAAAGTATTTGCAGAACCTTTACCAGTAGTAGTAAAAGCATTACAAACTTATAAAACTTGGGATCGATTATTAGAAAACTTGCCCGATCTTACGGTAAACGAATTACAAGAATATGATTCTAAGGTTCAAATTTAGTAGAATATTGAATTGAGATCTAATCTTAATCTTGTGAATAGCTAAAGAAAACTCGATCTCTCAATCTATTAGCAGATAATAAAATCTGAATTTAAATAATTAATATTATGTCTTCGACTCAATCTAATTCCTTTGTCGGTACTATACCCCTCAATGAAATTCGCTACAACGATCGCGGTTTAGTAGCGGCGATCGCCCAAGATTATCTCGACGGTACGGTACTAATGATGGCATGGATGAATCGGGAATCGCTGCAAAAAACCCTCGAAACTGGAGAAACTTGGTATTGGAGTCGCTCTAGATCGCAATTATGGCATAAAGGGGAAACCTCGGGCCACTTTCAAAAAGTGCGATCGATCCGCTACGATTGCGATAGCGACGCGATTTTGATTGAAATCGAACAAATGGGCGATATTGCTTGTCATACCGGCCAGAGAAGTTGCTTTCACCAAGCAGAAGGGAAAATATTGCCACCCCCAGCAGATACTTTATCAAAATTATTTGCGACAATTAAAGACCGTCAAAAAAACCCCTCAGAAAATTCTTATACTTGCAAATTATTTAAAGATGGCGATAATAAAATACTCAAGAAAATTGGGGAAGAATCAGCAGAAGTTGTTATGGCTTGTAAAGATGACGATCCCGATGCGATCGCTTCAGAAGTAGCAGATTTGTTTTATCATGCTTTAGTTGCTTTAGCTCATCATAATGTGGATCTGCGCGATGTTTATATTGAATTAGATCGCAGAAGTAAATAAACCGAGCAAACAAACAGCAACTGTTTAATAATTAATAAGCACTAAAATCTCGATCTATTTGTCTATCTTTTGATAGATATATTGGCAAAAATGAGGCTAACCGATAAGAATTATTCGGTTTCCTTCACTGCGATCGCTATCAATATATTACATAATGAAATTGTGATTCTTGATTGAGAATCGATTGTAAAAATAGAATAGGGAGGTCATTAATTTATGGCTATTGTTACTTGGAACCCATTTTCAGAGATCGAAACTATGCGTCGTCAAATGGATCGACTTTTCGATGATATGACAGGAGGTTTTGATAGCCCCAGATCTAACCTCTGGAAACCACCCATAGAACTTTTAGATAGCGAAGATCGCTTAATATTAAAAGCAATAATACCCGGTATAGAAGCAAAAGATCTCGACGTTAATGTGGCCAGAGAATCGATAAGCATTAAAGGGGAATATCGCAACGGCGATCGAGCAGAAAACAGTCGGATTTTTTACACGGAAATTCGTCACGGTAAATTTAAAAGAGTAATTAATTTACCAATACCAATTCAAAATGACAAAGTAGAAGCGGAGTATGTAAATGGTATTTTGATTTTAAATTTACCTAAAACAGAAGCAGCAAAAAACACTGTTGTCAAAGTAAATTTAGCAGCCACCGACAGCGACAATTTACCAGAGATTGCTCCAGTAGCATAGTAACTGAATTTGAATAATTTCTTAGGTGTATTCTCATATAAGAATACACTTATTTTTTTTGAAATTGAATTTATTTAACTTCTCTTTCTTGCGATAGAAGAATTGTTGATTTTTTTTAGATATATTTAAAAGTAGAAATATTTTTGAGAAAAACTAATTATGAATCAGAATAATGCAATCCCTAATTCAGAGAAATTTGCTAAAACACAACCATATCCCGAACAAAACAATCCCGATCGCATAGCAAGTCCGATCGGAGTCGAATTAAAAGACTCAGAAACTCTCAAAATGAAAGAAAAACTCGAAGCAAGAGATGAAAATCGCTTTATGCTAGATCCTGATTCTGCCGATCGCTCTTAATCTAACAGCGAATATTGAATCGATGTTATCTGAAATTGATTCGATAAAAATCAAAGCAAAGCTTTAATATCAAACTGCAAATAAGTATATTAAGATACTATTACTGTTTGTTAGGGTCAGTAAAAATTGATGAAAAGCAAATCGCAAGCAGAGAAAAAGTGTGCATCGTAGATTACTAATCAGATCGAGAGTTAAAATCATCCGATAGCAAGATTTATTTGCAGTGATGAAATAGGTTTAATATATTTACGATTCGTGCTATTCTGATATAGATAATATTGGTCAATAAATTCGAGTCGATTGATGTTGTTTTCTCAAAAGCCGGAAAAGAGTAATGAATCAGTTTAGTAAGCTTTCTTTAGAGCAAGAATTTTATCTAAAAAAATTTGCCGATCGAGTAGAATCTTTATCTGCTGAACAAGCTAAAGCTTGTTTGATAGAATTGCGAAGACAGATGATGATTAAAGATAACATCGATAGTAAAATGACATCGTTCCAACAGGATAAGATTGCTTAACAATAGGATTGCCTCGCAATATTCAATTCTTTTGCACCCTGGTATTTTTCATTACAATTTAAAAAAAATACTTTCGATCTAATTAGTTGATAGACTTTTAGATTTTACTTAATCCCCACCCATTGAGTTACCGGGGCGATCGCCTTCCAAGCCTGGAATTTACCTAAAGGTTCGGCGCGAGAAACAGAAATACGAGTTAATTCTCCACCTAAGTTTTGCTGCAATTCCAATAGTTTTTGCTCTCCTTCTAAGGTAACTGAATTAGCAACTAAACGACCTTTTAAAGGCAATATATCCCAGCAGGTTTGCCATAAACGATCTGAGGTCAAACCACCACCAATAAAAATAGTGTTTGGTTGAGGTAAACCTTTGAGAATATTCGGCGCAACCCCTTGAACTATTTTAAGGTTGGGAACGCCCAAAGCAGCAGCATTATCGCTAATATACTTAATTCTTTGTTGGTTTTGTTCGATCGCAATAGCCCTACATCGGCGATCGCTTCGCATCCATTCAATGCTAATAGAACCCGATCCTGCACCTATATCCCACAATAACTGTCCGGGTAAAGGTGCTAAAGCAGCTAAAGTAATCGCGCGAATTTCTTTTTTAGTTAATTGCCCGTCGTGGTGATAAACATTGTCGGGTAATCCGGGCAAACGAGATAAAGAAACAGTATCTAAATCTGCCAAACAGGTTACTGCAATTGTATTTAAATCCGCAATATTATCTCGATTCCAAGTATTAGCAAAGCCTTTAATAATTCGTTCCTTTTCCCCTCCTAACCGTTCTAAAACGATCATTTCACTTTGACCATATCCTTTTGCTACTAATAACTTTGCTACGGCGATCGGAGTTTGTTTTGTCGCACTTAAAATTAATAAGCGAGCGTTAGGATAAAGAAAAGCATTCAGTAAAGCGGGATCTCTTCCGCACAGACTTAATAATTCTACTTCCATTAAAGACCAACCCAATTTAGAACAAGCCAAACTAAAAGCAGACTGGGCAGGAATTATAATCATTTCATTAGGGGAAATGTGGCGAATTAAAGTAACCCCAATTCCATAACACATCGGATCGCCACTGGCTAAAACAGATACTAGTCGATCCCTTCTCCGAGTAATTTCCTCGATCGATCGCGCGATCGGAGACTTCCAAACTAATCTTTCTTGTCGATCGCTTTGAGGAAGCATTGCTAAATGGCGATCGCCACCAATAATAAGATCGGCATTTTCGAGTAAAGATCGAGCAAGGGGACTTAACCCAGAGATCCCATCTTCACCAATACCAATTACAGAAAGCCATTTTTGAGAGTTTGCTTGCTCTGAGATCATAAATTAAGAGTAGCAAATAGTAGCGATCGCAGTAAAATACTTAGATATAGTTAATCGCTAAGTAATTTACAAAACTCCTCTTGCCTTGGAGAAAGGAAAATTGTAATCGATCGAGCGAATAATTATAATAATAATGCCTTTCTTCCCTGGCTTTTAATCTCAATGACCCTTGACTACATTCGTGACGGTGCAGAAATTTATCGCCAGTCTTTTGCTAAAATTCGATCGCAAGCGGATTTATCGACTCTTTCTCCAGATCTAGCACCGATCGCCCTCCGTTTAATTCATGCTTGTGGTGCGATCGATATTATCGACGATTTAGAAGCCTCACCTAAAGCGGTAACAGTCGCTAGAAAAGCATTAGTCACTGGTGCAAATATTTTGTGCGATTCTCGAATGGTAGCTGAAGGAATTATTCGCAGTCGCTTACCAGCAGGAAATAAGGTTGTTTGTACTCTCCGAGACGAAAGAGTTCCAGAAATCGCCCGTCAAATTGGTAACACTCGTTCGGCCGCAGCTTTAGAACTTTGGCGAGAACATTTAAAAGATTCGGTAATTGCGATCGGCAATGCACCTACTGCCTTATTTTATCTCTTGGAGATGTTAGATGCAGGTGCGGCAAAACCTGCGGTTATTTTAGGGTTTCCGGTTGGCTTTGTCGGTGCAGCAGAATCAAAAGCTATCTTAGCGGCCGACAGTAGAGGCGTACCTTTTATTACTTTACACGGTCGTCGGGGCGGTAGTGCGATCGCCGCAGCAGCAGTTAACGCTTTAGCCACAGAAAAGGAGATATGAGTGATTCTGTGGGTTGTTTGTATGGTTTAGGAGTCGGCCCGGGCGATCCTGAATTAATTACAGTTAAAGCTTTGCGAATTTTGCGATCGACTGATGTAATTGCTTATCCTGCTTCAGAAAACAATCAAAAAAGTTTAGCTAGGGCGATCGCATCTGAGTATATTAAACCAGAACAGATTGAAATTCCTTTATATTTTCCTTTTAAATTAGATCGCTCTTCCGAACCATATTATCAAAAAGCCGCCACTACTTTAGCTGAATATCTCGATCGCGGAGACAATGTCGTGGTGTTGTGTGAAGGAGATCCTTTCTTTTACGGAAGTTTTATGTATATCTACAATCTTTTGATGAATAGATATCCTATTGAAGTAGTTCCCGGAGTTTCTTCGATGATGGCTGCTGCTGCTTGCTTGGGATCGCCTTTAACCTACCGTAACGATACTTGCGTGGTAGTTTCGGCAATTTTACCTGCTGAAGTATTGAAGTCTAAGTTAGCCGTTGCTGATGCTGCGGTAATTATTAAATTGGGTAAAAATTTTACTAAAGTAGTTGCCGTTCTCAAAGAATTAGGATTGTGCGATCGGGCTAAATATATTGAAAAAGCAACTACTCAAGAGCAAAAAATCATTGCGATCGCGTCTGTGAATCCGACAAAAGTACCTTATTTTGCAACTATTGTCGTACCTAGTGAATCCAAATTTAAATAGGAGCGATCGCCCTTGTAAAAATTTATTCTTTTGCTACAGTTTCTACATCTATTTCTTGAGGATTCAAGTCTTTTTCTCTTTCTAGATCTATTTGCGGTTGAGATGGTCTTCTTTCGACTTGTGCTATCAAAGATCCGGGTGAAACTGCGATAATAATCAGACCGATCGAGAATAATAAAGGTAATCCAATAACGGCCAGATCTTTTTTCGATGTTTTTTGTCTGCTTATCTTCTTTTTGGAAATAGATTCAGGATGGGGGATTTTTCCATCCCCAAAAGCCAAGCGATCGAGATCGATATCTAATTCAGTTCTATCATCCTCTTGAAGTAAGATGTCGCGATCTTGTTGAAGTTTGGTATTTTCTGGCATTGAAGCGATACTATCTTGAAATTCAAACCCTTTAAATTCGGCTGACTTCGTAAAATCTCGATAAGAGTTTAGTGTTTGTATGGATAAAAATCCAGCTTTCTTTAGAACATAACTTTCAACTGCATCTACTTCTTCATCACTAAGATTCATAAAGTTTTGAATCAGCTTAAGCTCCTTACAAATCTTCTCGGATAAGGGATATTCAACATCGACAAATCTAGTAAATATGTTTTCGTAAGCTATTAAATTCTCTTGAAGATAATTCGATCGTAGTGTCATATCGGTAATTCTATTTTTATGAAAAGAATATTTATCTAGCTACTTTGGCCTTATTGCACTAATTTAATTTAAGTAATTTTTGGTAACATTTAAGTTACAATCTGCTTAATTTTGAAATATTAACAACCAATCTTTATTGTTTGTTAACTATTTTTTAATTGTTTGTATTATAGCTAAGATTTTTAAAGAATTCACGATCGCCAACTAAAAGATTGGTAATATTACTTACCAATCACATTAAAGTTCTTAAATTTTATTATTGAGAGATTTAAACCATTAAATTTTATTTTTTATAAGTCGGCAGTTAAAGATCTGCCTTTTCAATTTTAAAGACTAGTTAACCAGCCAATTACGCCGTGTCCGGTTAAAACTTCTAATAATAGTGCTGATACAAATCCAATCATCGCTAAGCGACCGTTTAGCTTTTCTGCGTATTCTGTAAAACCTGCTCTTTCTGTATCGTCTACGTAAACTTTAGGCTCAACTGCATAGTTGTTAAGTCTGTTGCCTTCTTCGGTTGTATATCCGCGTGTTGTCATTGGTTTTTCTTGGTGTTTGTGTCTATGTAAATAAACATAACATAAAGTAAATATTTATTACAAGTAATTGACATAATTATTTTGTTGAATTAGATTTTTTAAGGTTTTAATTGTCGATTCCTCTATCTTTAGCAATAATTTGGCCCTGGCGATCGAACAGAATAGTCTTGATTTGCAAAGATACGTCGGCATATTTTTGGACGTAAGCATTGGCTTTTTGACTAATTTTCTCTGCTAGCAAAGTAAAAACCGGTTCAGCTAATTGCAATTCCAGCAAGAGTTTATAAGCATCATCGGCAGTTTTTGCGGCTAAAACAGCTTGAATGGCCTTTAAATCGCCACCAACGGCAGCAACAGCAGCACTAATAATTTCTAATTTGGCATCTGCTATATGACTAGAAGTATTAAAAATGCCCCCAGCTAGCTTAATTAACTTACCTTGATAACCGATTAAAAGAACGGACTCAGCACCCCTCAAACCTGCTTCTACCAACATTGCACCGATCCAATTACCAGTTTGCAGGATATTGTCCGCTGAAATACCTAATTTTGCAGCTACTTGCATCCCATTATTACCGAGACAAAAAACTAAATTGCGCTGAATTTTGACTTTATTTTGCAAATCTTGGCGAAATTCTTCCAGGCGATCGACCGTAGATAGTGGTTGAGAAATGCCGCTAGTACCGAGTAAAGCAAGTCCTTCGAGAATGCCGAATGCTTCGTTAGATGTGCGTTTAGCTAATTGACGGCCGAATGGCAAAATAATCGTCACGATCGCCGTTCGATCTGGTGGAATTAAGGGTAATAAATTAGCATCAAATAAGCGACGCGCGTGGGAATAAATAGCCGGATCGCCGCTTTCTGTTTTTCCTAAACCTTCACCAGCTTCTAAAATTAAAGCAGACGATCTGCGATCGCTTAATTTAACCATCGCCCAAATTGGCGTATTGCGAGTTAAATCTAAATTATCTCCAGGATCGCTAATCGTAATTGCTAAAGCAGTATGAGAATCTAAAATAGCTAGTTGTTGAATCGGAATTTCTGCAGTTTCTGAGAAAAGATCCACAGAAACAACTAATTTAGAATCAATTTTTTTTTGTAAATGCAGTAAAGCAGCAATAGCTGCAGCAACGGCAAAAACTGATAAAGTGTAACCTGTGCGAGACATTTCTTAGGGGTCAGTCGGTCTAGGTAGGGGTTCGGAATGAGAGTTTTAATTTTGGGTGGAACTAGAGAAGTATCTCAATTAGCAGTTAAAGCTGGTGCTATCCCTGGAATAGAAATTATTGTTTCTCTTGCGGGTAGAACTTGTCAACCTATTAAAACGAATCTACAAACTAGAATAGGTGGTTTTGGGGGAAGAGAAGGTTTAGTTAATTACTTACAAACAAATGCGATCGCTTTAATTATTGACGCAACCCATCCTTTTGCAGCACAAATATCTTTTAATGCTTTTACAGCAGCGCAAAGATGTAATATTCCTTATTTAATGTTAGTCCGTCCCCAATGGCAACCAGTAAAAGGCGATCGCTGGATCGAAGTAGAAGATTTTAAAACTGCTGCGGATCTGCTACCAAGTTTAGCAAAGCGAGTATTTTTAAGCATTGGCAAACAAGAATTATCTAATTTTATTGATTTAAAAAATATTTGGTTTTTAATGCGGGCGATCGAACCTCCAGCAGCAAATAAATTAGTACCTCAAGGACATTTACTATTGCAGAAAGGCCCTTTTTCTTTAATAGACGAACTTCAGTTATTGAAAGAGTATCAAATCGAGGCAATTGTAAGTAAAAATAGTGGCGGAAAAGCGACTTATGCAAAAATAATTGCGGCGAGAGAATTAAGCTTACCTGTAGTTATGGTTAAACGTCCAAAAATCCCAGAATGCGATCGCGTTTTTGATATTGAAACTGCTTTAAATTGGATCGATTCTAAGGTGCGATCGCATAAAAGAAAATAATTCTATTTTCTTTTTTTTCTTACGGAGGATATCAAAGTGGCAGGTTAATTTAATAATGATAGCGACATTGAACGATAACAATACAGTCATCTTTAACTTGATAAATCAGGCGATGTTCTTGGTCGATACGACGCGACCAAAGGCCGGACATATCGAACTTAAGTGGTTCGGGTTTGCCTATTCCTTGAAATGGGGTTCTTTGAGGATCTTTTATTAATTGATTAATGCGTTTGAGGATTTTTTTATCTGTTTTTTGCCAATATAAATAATCTTCCCAAGCATCATCTAAAAACAAGATGTTCGTCGATTATTATTCAGAAATTTCCTCTTCTTCAATCAATTCTCGTTCTTGATATTTACCCTGTTTTAATTGTTCTAATGCTTTATATAAACGCTGTGCATTTTTGGGACTTCTCAGCAAATACATTGTCTCTTCAATAGCGTTATAGTCTTCTAAAGACATCATTACTACCGGACGTTCCAATCGACGGGTGATAATTATTGGTGCGTGGTCATCGCACACTTGATTCATAATTGCAGTGAAGTTTTTTCGTGCTTGGGTATAAGTTATCGCATCCATACCAGTCGATCGCTAATTTACAAAGCATTGTATCGTTTACGTACTTAAAACGTCAAGATTTTTATAACAGAAGCGAATAAATAAGATGCGCTAGCAAAAAATACTAACGCACCCGAAAAATCGACTAATTAAGGATTATTTTTGTAAAGCCGCAACACCGCGATCGTACAATTCTCTAGCATAATCAGTCCAAGTACCTTGTCCCCAATAGCGGAAACAGCTAGTTTCTACTAATAAGAGATACAACAAAGATTCTTGATACTCAGCACTTTGAGTAACGCTAGGATCTTTTGCTACTAAAGGATCGTATTTTTCGTGGAACATCGCGCTAAGTTTGTTCATAGGTTCGAG
>JASJCW010000047.1 GCA_030065265.1 Prochloraceae cyanobacterium | reverse complement strand
AGCCCTAAAAAGTATTGTAGATAAGGATTTTCTCTAATCTGCTCGACTGTTTCTCTATCGCTTGTTCCTAATTTTTCTTTAATAATTAAAGTCCCCAGTGCCATTCTAAAAGACTTGGCTGGTGCGCCTAGATCTTCTGAAAAATGTTCCGCATATTTTTCTTCAAATTCAAACCAAGGTATTAGTTTGGCTAAAATTACCCAACGATTATCTTCTGATAATCTTCCAGCATTTGGGAATTCAAACTTTGCTGGCAATAGGAAGCTCGATTCAACTTGATGATACATTCTAGTCAAACTGAGTGCAATGCTTTTCGCTTATTCTAACCATTTTCCTTGGTTTTTACCATATTATTTTCGGCTGTAATCCAAGCCTGCATTACTTTTTGAGTTTTAAAAGCAAACTCTAAGTAATATTACTTAATATCTTAATATTGAGGTAATCATTTTTTCTCCCTGTTCTAAAAGCGAAAATAAATCTGTTGATATAAAATTTAGCTTAACTCATCGAGTAAGCTAAATTTTATCCTTAAACTAAATAAACTTAGTACAAATTAGATCTAACTGATTTCAATATCCCGACAAAATATTTATGACTTAGAAAAAAATTGATTGACATGGACTTTGATAAATACTTAAACTTTCACAGCACACTTTCATCCACTATTGTCAATAGAGTAAAAGACTATATAGGTTTAGATCTTCGTCAAGATGTCTTATTTTTTTGCGGATCATTGATTGAGGGATTGGGTAATAAGGGATCTGATCTAGATGTTTACCTTTTCACCTCCAGAAAAGACATTGAGTTAAACCCACCATATAATACAACATTCATAATGGTAAACGACATCAGATGCGACATAAATATATTTGATTTTTCTGAAGTAGAAAATTTGGTACTCAAATTAGAAAACTGGATAAATAAACCTCGTTTGGTTCCCACCATTATGCAATTTTCCAACCGCGAGAGATTACTCTTGCATCGTATTCGAACAGGGATGGTGTTACATGGAGCTAAGATATTTCAAAAAATTCGGAACAGAGTTCCTCAAAATGCCCTTATGCGTCAGAAGCTTGACTTAGCCCGTCACCTGACAAATTCACTCCAAATTGATTTGGCTGGAATGAAAGCATCTTGTGATTGGGTCACTATGGTTTACGTCGCCCAGAATATACTGGATCATTGTATAGATGCATTTTTGGCAGCGCATGGCTTTACAAACCCTTCTTGGAAATGGCGTTCAAAACTACTTGATCGCTTGCCGGACGGATCTGCATTTCAATTCTTTGCTTACCCCCCAAAAGAATTGAAATTAAAATCAACTACTTATCATATATTACGCAGAGCACCAGCAATGATATCAACATCAATTCTCGATTTTACTCATCGTATAGTCCAAATCGCGCGCACAGTCATGGCTTGGTCAGAACAGAGAATTCTTGCTCCCAATTCCGAAGCACCAATTTTCCTTAAAAGATTTAATGGAGATAACCCCCTTCCTTTGTTGGCACTTGACGTAACGGTACAGTTTGAAGGTGGTCGTTTTCACATTTATCGTTTCAGTAAACCAGGATCTAAATTCGGATTATCAGCTCGTGCATTTTCATTATTAAGTCTCTTTGATGGAAAGACATCGAAAAATCATGCTCTTCTTCAGGCAAGTCGACTGTGGGGTCAAGAACAAGGTTCCAAAAACCTTGATGATCTTATTGGGCTTGTTTGCTATGGAAACTTCATAGCGTCTCCGGCTATAGATGACGATAAAATAAATAGTGTACTAGAAACCTTTCAATTCTAAGTCTTGTAGAATTGCTAACCTTGCCAAAGATTTATGATGGCTTAATTTGATGAATCAACTCAGTCAAGTCAAGTGTTTCGCTTATTCAGTTTTAAGAAAATCAAGTTTTTTTTTGAATTTCTAAATCCCTCAAACTGCTAAAGTTACAATAATTGATTGATGTAACAAAAACAATTTGGATTATTTTTTGTTTTCAACAGATGAATTTATTTATGGAAATGTGCAGACTTGTTGTACGTTATAAAAGCAATTAAGGAAATAAATACGGTCTTATTTTGCTACTCAAAAAATCTCCCAATTGCTGTATCTCTTTCCTAACTGGTGGCAAGGAACTTGCTACAAATAAAAAAAATCAATATAAAAAAGTTTGATTTTATAAGAGTTACAGAAAGTGTTTCTTTAAAGAGGGGTATCTTCATTGGGTAAAACCATTCCGATAAAGGCATTCCGATAAAGGCATAACATATAGCCTACTGTAATACAGCTCTTGAACAATTATTTTAAGATATAACAAGAAGTTATTGAATATTTATTTTGAATCAGACTTCTTGACACAAAACACCTAAATAAGTGATCGTAAAAGAAAAATAAACTAACTTTTAACTGTAACGCTAATTGAATTATGCAAGAGGTTTAATTAAAGCAAAACAGATACAATAACCTATTTCATGAAAGACAAGAAAAAAAGAATTTATGTAATCCGACATGCTGAATCCGAAGGTAATCGAATGGGTATAGTGCAAGGCCAGAGAGCACATTACCCGTTATCGGCTCACGGACGTCATCAAGCTGCTACATTAGCCAAAGTGCGCCGTATCGAGTTTAACAAAGTGAACAAAATTGTATCGAGTCCTTTAGCACGAGCTAAAGAAACAGCTAGATTTTATGCTCAAGCACTAGGTGTCCCACTTATTACTGAGCCACTTATGATTGAAGTCAATCCAGGTGTACTTGAAAATTTACCTTCTAAAGATGCGTGCCGCTTCTTTCCTGAAAGTTACTATCATTGGCTACAACGCGGAGATCTCGATGCCATTCCCCATGCTGAGACTGGAGACCAGCTTCAAGCAAGAGCCATAGCTGTATTATACGAATATACACAGAGAACTGCTGGATCTCAACTTTGGGTTACACATGCGGGTTTCTTACGCTCTCTCATCAATACTGCAAATAAACGCCCTCGATCTACGCCTTTAGATGTTAGTCACGATGCAGTACATCGTTTATATTCTCCCTCATTTGGTGTGAAATTTGAACAACAGACGCTTGCAAAAAAAAGTTCTGTTTTTATAGTTCACACTTGCGACAGAAGTTATGTTCTAAAGGATACTCCAAGAGCACTTGGGGAGTGTGATGATCTCCAACATAAAATCCTAACCGCTCTTCGTATGAGGACTGATCGTGTACCACGCCTACTGCTTAGTCAAACAAGGCAAGGTGGTGACAGGGAGACTTATAATCTTAAAGTTTTCGAATACACTCAAGGTGTACACGTGTTCGGACCACTGAACAACAATAATGCTCAAGAACTTATCAATGCAACTTATGAATTATCGGAACATCTGCTGGCAATAGGAAAATCTCTAACAGAAACTTTTATTCCTACCCTTTACGATTACTTAGTTGAATCTTTTATGTCTATTTCTTCAAGCGATCTTCAATCATATGGTAAGGCATTACTTGCTACATCCGAACTTAAGATAGCTTCCGTATATAAAGATATGGCAATTGTCAATTTTGACATCCACCGCGCTAACCTTTTATGGGATAATGGTCGGCTACGTTTCATTGATTTAGAAACATTTGTGAGAGCTGACCCCTTATTTCAACTTGGCAGTATGCTTGTGGCGTCAGTTCTTTTAGAAGAGCCTAACTTTTCATTAATTAATCGTTATCTAAATGCATGGCCTAAAATTGTTGATCGTAGCAAGTTGTGGTTTTATATGAAAGCTCGAGCCTTTATCGGTGCAGCCTATTTTCAGTGTCGGCTTGAGCAAGGAAGTACACAACCTGAAGACACAGAGATTCTGTCACGCTATTTAAAAGTCATTGAACTTCTAAAAGAAAGAAATAATTAATTTGAAAACTTCTATGATTATTTCGTTTTCAGGCATCGATGGTGCGGGTAAAAGCACCCAAGCTGAGCTTTTAGCCAACTCACTTGCAGTAAGGAATCAATGCGTTTTTCATACTGAAAAGGTACATCCGGCTCGAACTTACTCTAACCTTTTGGAGATCGATATCCTGGCTGAGGCTGCTACGGATGCTGAGATTATATTATGTCGTTTTTATCTTGCGAGTGAACGAACTGCAAAACTTCAGGCTAAGCTAAAATCTGGTGATTTCTATACTAATAAAGAGCGAATGCAAATTGCTTTAGCAGCAGTCATATCTGCTCAATTCGACGCACGTGAATGGCAACGTCGATTCTTAAAGAGGTCTAAATCCAAAGTAAAACTATATATATATGATCGTTATGCTTTTGATGAAGTCATTTACCGTACTCTTGATGGTCTGGATCCTTTGCTACTGTTCAATTTCTATCGATGTTTCCCACCACCAGACTTTGCTTTTTGGATTGATACGCCAAAAAATATGTTAAACCAACGTCAGCTTTCAGTTTCAGATCGGAAAAGCGAACTTTTTCGTGATTCTGCTCGTTTGGATAAACTAATCAAAGCTTTTCGAGACCTTGCCCCGCGATTTGGACTTTTAAGAATAGACGGAACACAAGAGCGCAAAGATATGCACCTTGCGATACTTGCCGCAGTGAAACCATTATGGAAATGATGGAAAATTTCCAGGGAGAAATAGTTCCTTTGATATAATCCTTGATATCACAAGAATGTGGTTCAAGATTTATATCAAAGGAAAATTCACACGAAGACTATTTTTCCAGACAGATTATTACTTTTACAAGAATTCTGCTGCACTTTGACGAACCAAAGTTGCTTTATCAACAACAGGCAGCAGTGCTTCATCTCTATTTCCCAATCTCAATACAGCTTGAAGATCCTGAAAACGTGGATTATCTTGAAAAATATCAGCCTGTTCAAGTGCTTTTGTAGAATTCCCAGTTGCAATGTATGCTTGAGCAAGTTTAGCTGCGCTAGTAGTATCGTTAGGAGCAACTTTCTTTGCTGTCTCATAAGCTTTGATGGCATCTTCGATGCGGTTGTTTTGTACAAGTGCGTCTCCTAGCAGAGTAAAAGTACTAATAGATTCACCTGTAGTAGTTTCTTTTAAAATAAAATTAGGTGCTTGACTTGCAAGTTTTGTGGCAGTAGCAAGTGCAGCCTCAGATCTCTTGGACAAAATCTGATGGATTATGAGTCTTGCTGATGCTTCATGACAATTATGGTCAAGGGCTAAAGCCTCAGTTAAGGAATCAATACCTTTTGTGTAAAAACCGGCAAAACCAAATATCTTTGCACGTGCTAGGGCTCCCTCAACAGTCTTTTCGTTAAGAAGTGAGGAACTCTGTTGGAGACTAGATATTATAGATTCAGAGAGTCTTTCAGCTAGACTTAATTCTTGTTTCTCATTAATCATTATTATTTACCTCCTGTAAGTAAAAACATAGAATATGAACATCATCATTGCTCATAGTTATACAAAGCATAAAGTTCTTAAAATAGTCTCACTCATTGCCAGTTTTATTGGACATATTCTATTTTTAACTAACAGGCTTTACAACACTAAACAATGAGTTTTGTAGGAGTTCAATATTCCTATTGTATTTTTAAGTTAGATATTGAGAGCAATTTAATCATGTCAGATTTATGTTCGTATTTATGATAACTTATTTTACTTCAAATACATAAATTATTATTAAAAATCTCTGAAAATAAATTGCTAAATACAATATAATTTCTTGAAGCAAGAATAATTATATTTAAGATAAGTAAAGATAATTAGTACCAGAAATATTTCTCTTTTTTGTTGATACTTAGTTGGTTTGACTGGAATTTCAAGCTTTATACCCAGCGATCTCGCGAAGGCGAGATCCGAGCTTCGCTCGGTGCGCTAACTTTTGTTCCTTCAAGATTATAACCGCCAGTCTTAAAGTCTCTAAACATTTCTTCAATACCAAATCGTTTCTGATATGCCTGAAGAGATTCATCTAAATCATTAACTATGCTAAATTTCTCTTATTAGAATGGACTGAGAGAAGGCTCATTAGCAAGAAATTCATCGAAATTGACAGGACTGCAACACTCGAACTGCCCAGCAATACTGAAGGATGGCTCGATTAAAAAAGCCTGGCTCACTCACAGTCAGTCGCTGCTAGATAAGTACTATTCGATGAGAAGATATTAACTTCTGGATAAGAAATAGAATTATGCCGCTTATACAACCCATTCAACTAGTAACAGAAGAGGTTCAACCTGACACAAGACGTCGTTTTGCATTGATAATTGGCATTTCTGAGTATAATCAAAACTCATTGTTTAACAATCTAAACCTAACTGCCAAGGATGCAAAGGATTTACATCATGTCTTATCAACTCAGGCTGGTTATGAGGAAGTAAAGCTTTTGGTAGTCCTAAATATGTAAGGAAGAATTGTAGTGGTGTATGAAGTACCAAATAGCACCGATATGATTTTCTAATTTTTTAGAAAAAGACAAAGTCTCACGAACTAACCTCGAAACTCTTTGACGCAAAGTATTATTAAATCGTTCAATATAGCTAGTTAAACCAGTCTCTTTTCCAACTGCTTTATGGCGAGAAGAAGGAAAAATTGTGGCATAAGCAGCCCAAAAATCAGTGTAAACTAAAGCGCATTGCCGATAAACTACAGGTATTGAATTCCATAATCCTCTTGCACCAGTTTCTCCTCGATCGCCTACATAACAGCCAACAATTTCTCTGGTCTTAACATCTAGGGCTAACCAAATCCATTGTTTATTACCTTTTTTACCTACGAATGACCAAGCTTCGTCACATTGAATAGTTAGTTTTCCTTTAGCTTTTTGAGATATTTTAATTTCTTGAGGAAGCTCACTATACTTATGATTTACGTAATCTTGTAACCATGTTTCTGATACATTAGTTACTCTAGCTATTCCGGCTAAAGAGATTTTTTCTAGTAATAAGCGATCGATTAGATTTTTTGTTTCCTGAGTTATATATTTTTTAGTAGGATTTTTTATAAATGTCGCCCACAATTTTGACATTTATAATTTTGTTTTTCGTTATGAATTTTTCCGTTTTTTGAAATTTTATCACTTTCACATTTTGGGCAAATAAGATTATTCTCTAACATCGAGCACTATAGTCAAAATATTAATTATAAAATTCAATTATAACTTCAATCTTAATCAGAAATATTGCCAAACAGAAAGTTAGCAAAAGATACAAAACAAAAATATTTTATGTTTTAATCTCAAATCTAGTCTTAGATCTCAGCTTTTAGACGTTTCCTTACATATTTATTACTACCGCTTTTTTATGATTTCCCTCCATCCTTTTATCTTTAAGACTATCTAGATTATCGGGATCTCCATGAAGCGACCAATATGCTACTTTCCTGACTGAACAACCAATAAAATACGCTATTTGTGGCTGTGTTTTTCCATCGTTAAGTAATAATAAAATTAAAATTCTTTCTCTAATATCTGGATGTTGTTCTTCTTTTAATGCTTTTTGTAATGTTACTTGTTGTTCGCGAGAGAGGAATCCTTTTGCTGGCATTAACTCTAATTTTTTTTGATTTGTCCTATTATACAGCACGAGCTTTAAATGCTTAACAGCTTATCAATTAATTTGTGTAATTTACTTCTCTCTATTCTCGGATCTTCTAGTTCTATAAAATGATCTGCAATTGTTATTTTTGGCTTCAGTTTCATCGATTAATTAATAATTTTTAAAGATTAGACCTCTTTAATAAAAATTTTATGTTATAATAATAAGTTTTTAATATCGATAATTTTATGGGATATAAAGAGGTTCGAGATCTGATACTGTTGGCGAAAGTAATCTAAAAGTATTTCAAGATGAAGTGCAAAAAGAATTTTTAGGCAAACAATCGGGGCTGACCAAATAATCTAGTACCGACTCCATGTTACACTTTTGCCAAGTAATACCCGGCAAAAGAGATGAAACATAAGCGAGATATTCAAGGTAAGTTTTCCCTCAAAAATGAGGATTACCGTCAAGTCCGCTCTCTGAGACTGACTGATAGAACATGGCGAGCATTGGGAGTTGCCTCGGAGTGTCGGGGATGGACGAGGGCTGACTTACTCGAAAATTTAGTCGAATATAATCAAGGAAATTTCCCTTATTTTCCCTTGAGAGAAGAATTTTCAGGAGATTTTGACTCTAGAACTTCGGAAAAACCGATCGATCGAGACAATTTAGCAGTTTTAGCCGAAAAAGTTTTAAGAGAATTGAAATATGGGAAAGAGTCTTCTCATTATCAAGTAGCGAAAAAAGCTTTAAAACAATTAATTGCACTTTCTTCCACTTTGTAATACATGGAAGGGTCGCTCGATAACACAGAGCAAAAACTAACCTTTTTTGAATTTAAGAGCAGAAAAACGAGAATAACGAGTAGATGCTAGGGGAATATTATTTAACCAATTATCTAAACGAGATAAATTCAAAGCTGCTGCCGTTAAAATATGTTGTAAGTGGGTTTTTGCCAAACCCAGGTAACGAGATTGACGTAAACCTGACTTGCGGAGGGCTTGAGACAAAGTTCCTTCTATTCCGGCTCTTTTATGATAAATTTTGAGAAATTCTGGGTTATCTTGCTCTTTACGCCGATTTTTCAAGGCCATATATCCCTCTTTGGCGCGAATGGTTAATTTCCTGGGGTCGGTTTTAGCACGAGTGCATTGAGTTCGGGTCGCACAATTTTTACAAGCGGCAGAAGGAAATTGGATTTGAATCACCCCTTCTCCTCCTCGATCTAGGGTTGGTTTCCAACTTCTACTCTGATGACCTTGTGGACAAATTGCTACTTGTTGATTCCAATCGATCTGAAAATTTTGAGCGGCAAATTGAGGATGATTTCTCGCTTGCCATGATGGCTCACTTCTTACTGGCCCAATTACCCTCACCCGATAGTCACTTTGAGATGAAATTAAGTTATCAGAGCTAGTATAACCCATGTCCATCAGATGTTCATCTGGCAATAAATTCTTCTGCTCTAAAGATTGATGGATCGGTTTAACTACTTCTTCATCGGTTTGGGTTGCGATTGTTGTTTGCACTTGAGTAATCAAATGAGGTGAATCTTCATCACAAATTTCGGTTAAATGAACTTTATAACCTACCCAATTGACAGTTCTTTTGGAAGAATAACGCGCCTCTAGACCGCACATGGGAATGAATCGCTAGTTTTGCTGGAGGTAAATCTTTTTGCGTTCTCCATTGTACGATTCCATCGAGAGGGGCATAAAATTGTTGAATCCAAACTTGTCGTAAAGTTTCTACAGCAGGAAGCAAACGTAACCACTGGGGCGTTTCAACTGCATAAATTTGTTCTAGTAAATAAAAACCATCTGCTCCGATTTGACTCCCCAATTTTTCTTGCTCAGACTTAAGTCTCAGCAGACGGTAACTTTCTATTCTTTTTCCGTAACGGTCAAACCAATCTTGTAAGAGATTAGCGTTTAACCAATCTGGTGCTGCTACAGCTAAACTATTCAAGGCAGCCCTCATCCCGATCGCCCAAGCATTCTAGACGATTGAGAGGCCGAATCGCAGCTACTATATGGGTAGAGTCAGTTCTTTGTCGTTTCGGTTTTTTCAGCAGTCCGATCTTTTCTATTTTTTCAAGCATTTTATTTAATACAAATTCCTCTTTTCCGCCTTCAATTAAACGTTTACGGAATTCACTTAACGCTGAAAAATCAAAACCCGGATCTTCTAAAGTTAAAGACAGCGCATATTTCCAGTCAATTCGTCCAAGTATCGGCAACGGCAGCTTGACGGTCTGATAAATTTTCCATGTACTGCATGATACAAATTAAGGCTAATCGCCAAGGAGATAAGGCTGATTGTCCTTTAACTGAGAATAAATCTGCGAAATCTTCGTCAATATAGATGCTACCCAAGATATCTCGAAGTTGTAAATAAATATTCCCTTTCGCAAAGGCAGCACGGGCAACTCTCAATGTCTCTTCTGGTACTGGGGGAATTGGTTGAGGATGTAGGGACATTTCCGCAATTTCTCCAATTTTTATTAATATATTAGACCCTTCCAAGTAATACATGGAGAAGAGAAAATTTCTTTCTTTCCCCATGTATTACTTGGTTGAACTGTCCCGATTATTCTTCTAAAAATTTTCTTTGTACTTCATCTTGAAATGCTTTTAGATTACTTTCGCCAACAGTAACAGAGATCGCTTATTCCTACGATCAAGCTGAAACCCCCAACAGTAATAAATCGTGTCTTCGATAGATTTTCGGATCTTCAAATCCCTTATAAACTGGGCCTTCTGCCATCAACGAAATATTTACACCTGGAATTAACGTGAGTTCGACGAAGTTAGAAAGCTTGAAATTAAAGCTATTTGGAGATATACCGATACGCAGGCTCATCGGTATATCTCCCCCTCTCGCCGCTACTTAACCATTCCACCCCCGCTAAGTGATCCTTCTGCCCTCTGCCCTCTGCCCTCTGCCTTCTGCCTTCTTCAATGGAAGTTCAATCGCCTTGGCGGAGTTAGCGATCGCAGCCAATTTCTGCATTTTTAAGTTTTTATTAGGTTAATATTTCTCAGTTATTAACTTTAACTTAAAACTTAATAATAGCATATTTTAATATGCGTTTACCCTGGTTGGTTTATATCAGTGGGTCTTTGAGTATTTATGGCTTTATGGTTTGGTAGAACCTAAAACAGGAGATTCATTCTTTTATGAATTTAGTCATTTAGATACGGTCTGTTTTGAGAAATTTCTCGAACTTTTTTCCCAAAAATATCCAGATGAAATTCATATTATTCAGTTAGATAATGGACGTGCACATCTAGGTTTAGATTTAGCTTTACCCGATAATATTATTCTCTTATTCCAACCACCATATTGCCCCGAACTTAACCCTATCGAAAGATTATGGAAGGAAATCAAAAAACCTTTTAAAAATGAAGTCTTCGATTCATTGGATTTTTTACGGAAAACAATAGACAATATTTTAGCTAAATTCGTGCCGAAAGATATTGCTTCTATTACCGGATATGGTTTTATTCTTGAGGCATTATTTGCCGCGGGAATTTAGTAGACTAAGAGCAATAATTTTTCAAGAAAACAGCGTATTTTTTACGCTAACAATTTTTGCATTTCATTTTTCAATGATTTTAGTTCAAGCAGGGCAAAAAAATAAAAATTAAGTTCCGTAATACTTGATTGATGAATTGAGCAGCTATTATTAAGAGAGTTGTATTGAACTAATAGACATTTGTAGTGAAACTTTAGGGAATTGGTATTACCTCAATTGTGCGATCGCCAACGGCGATGCTGCTGAGGATACCGTCAAAACTTATCGTTACGAATTGAAACAATATTTGCGCTGGTGTCAGTACAAGCGTATCGATCCCCTGGTTGTCACAGAAGATGAAATATTGTTGTATCGGCGTTATTTAGTCAATAAACGTTACAAGGAGAAAACTATTGCCCTCAAATTGACGGTCGTCAGGCGTTTTTATGCTCTGGCTCTAAAAAAGAGGTTAATCGTAAGTAATCCTGCTATTGACGTAAAACCGCCAACGAAAAGGGTCGATCCCGCCGAAAGAAATAATTATTTAGAGTTAGAAGAAGCACAAAAGTTGATCGACGCTCTTCCGGTGGAAAATACGCTCGTGGGTTTGCGCGATCGCTTGTTAGTTTGCTTGATGGTCGTCCAGGGTTGTCGGCAGATCGGTCTTTATCGTTTGAACGTCGGCGATATTATCCGGAGGAGAGGGCAAGTGGGTTTGCGAGTTGAAGCTAAAGGGAGCGTTAGAGTCGTGCCTTTAACTGATGATGTGGCGAAAATTCTCGATCGATATTTAAAAGCTAGAAGAGCGGCTGGAGAGAAATTAAATAAGAATGCTCCGATGTTTGTTTCGGTTTCGAGGAATTCCGATCTCGGCAGGTTGACTAGGCGGAGTATGCAAAGAATTGTCAATGCCTATTTAGAAAAAGCTGCCTTAAAGGAGTCCGAGAGCAGAACAGTTACGACTCATGGGCTGCGTCATACTGTGGGCTATTTGCTTACTCAAGCTGGTAAACCATTGAGAGTAATTCAAGATTTTTTAGGACATTGCGATCCCAGAACCACAGCTATTTATGCTCATATCGTCAATCTGTGGTCGAATAACCCCGCTTGTAGTCTTGGGTTAGTGTTCTGTAATTGAAAAAAATATTTCAGTGAATGGTTAATTATTTTTTGCTTTTAAAGGGCAGAAAGCAATCCCTCTCTGGATTTCAGCGAAAAATAATGTGGAAACATTATTTGGCTATAGTTTTAAAACACCTCCTACTGTATCGTTAATATTTTCTGAAGTCATGGATATAATGCGCTTCGATAACTATTGTAAATTTCTCGATCCAGGTTAAGTTTGCGCTGAGTCGTTTCTAATCCTCTTTCAATGCTCTCTAGGCTTTCCGGCGTTGGACTAGACTCTCGAATTGCTTTTAAATGCTTAATAGCAAGATCCTCTTTTCCAGAAACGATGGCGGCTGTTGCTGCTGTCGCATCAACCCAAATATTTTTCTCCCCAACTCGTTTGATGATTTCAAGAACCCTGCGATAAACTTGCTTGGCTCCCTCTACATCTTCTAGTTCAAGCTTCATCTGACCGCATAAGTCTGCTAGATAATAGGAGTTGGAATTGCGATCTAATGCCTCGTAATAGATCTTGAATGCCTCCTGGAAATTCTTCTGCTCTCTGTAATAGCGCCCCTTGAAAGCCGCACATTCAACATTATTTTTAAAGGCATCTCCATCTAGTTCCTCAATTCGTTGGAGAATTTGCCGAGTTTTTTCCAGATCTGGCCGGCTTAGATAAGCCTGACCCAGTTGTCGTAGCATGAAAATATCGCGAGGGGAAAGTTGTCGAGCTAGCTCAAATTGTTCGACTGCTTTTTCGTAATTTTTAGCATTCAAGTATAACTCCCCTAAACGGCGGTGGAGGCGCAAGTCTAAGGGAATTGGCCTGCCTTCATCTTCGCGACCGAAGGCAATATTCATCCAATCATGCAGGTACTTCACCTCAGACATCCGATTTTCTTCTTTCATGCGATCGAGCCGCACGATCCATTCTTGCACATTTGCTTCCGTGGGCAACAGAGGAGCATTGAGCAGAGCTTGCTCGATAGTTTGCTGATAGGTTTGCAGCACTCTCTGTAATCTTTGTGTCGCTTGTATAATTTCAGTTGGAATTGTCAAGACATTGGCAATCAGATCTGAAAAGAATACTTCCATTTCAGAAAATTTGTCCCCACGAGTAGTTTGAACTCGCTGAAACGGAGAAGGAATTTGACTCGAATCAATTTGATAGACTAAGGGGCGAACTTTTCGCAGATTGGCAGTTCCTGTTGCTAGAGCCACCCCTGCGACCGCCCCTGCTTCCCATAAAACCCATGGCTTTTGAATCGATGCTGGGGTCAGCAAGATCAAAGAAATATCAGCAGCTTGCACCCGTTCAGTAATCCAGCGAAACCAATCTTCGCCGGACTTGATTCCTCCCTCTAACTCCTTACTAGTCGAATAATTGACAGTAATATGATCGCCAAACAAAGCTTCAATTACCTGATTGAGTGCATGAGCAATTACTTGGTCAGAATGAGTATGACTGATGAAAATACTATATTTTTTTTCTGGTGCCATGCTTTCCTCTCAGGACGGCGTTACTCATTAAGCAGTGGATTTGTTAAAAAATTTTATACATTACGGGGGCTTTGGTGCATAAATTAGCTCAGTAAGATCAAGGGTTTCAGCGATTCAGTTTCTAGAAAATCAAGTTTTTTCCAGGTGTAAATATTTCGTTGATGGCAGAAGGCCCGGTTGATAAGGGATTGGAAAATCCGAAAATCTATCGAAGGTCGGATTTTGCTGTTGGGGGTTTCAGCTCGATCGTAGTATAGCAATCCGATTTGAGTCGTAAAATTCTAACTGGAGTCTAGACTAGTACCCGGTGCGAAACGGTAGAATAAATTAGAAATAAAAGTTTATTGGATCTCTTCGAGATCGTTAATATCTTCTAATTCTATTAAGTAAAAAAGAGTCAAGTTTAAAAAGCAAAATTTCTAACAAAAATCTAAATTTTCAAGGAGATTTAAACAAAAAGCTCTCGGCGCACACTACTGAGGCTGTGGTGGTACTAAAGGAGAAAATTATATTACCCCAAACGCAGCGACTAGGGCGTACGACGCAGTCGAACGCTCCCTAAATCCGCTATCAACAAAATATTTAGAAGAAGAAAAGTTTGATGTATCTTTTCTATCATTTTTTATCTAAGTTTTTCTTGCTGCCCATTGCTTATGCTCCCTTGAAAAAGCTGTTTCACTATTCGCTACAAAACCAGATAAATCTTTTTCCGTTTTAACTAAGAGTGATTCCCCTTCAATTAATCCTATTTCGTGAGCAGCTAGCTGATATGACGAATTTAATTCATTAAATTTTTTTGCTTGTAACCAAGTAAGGACGGCAGCAGCAGCAGTGGCAACAACTTCTATCGGCAAGCTCAGCTCTGGGCGTTTGATTTTATAAAGAAGCATAGCTATTGCAACTGCGTGAAAAATAACTGAAATCAAAAACCATTGCTGAGCTCGATGTTTATTAAATTGAGACTGACGTGAATACCATATAGCTTGATCCTTAATTCTTTGCTCTTTGTATATCTCTAAGCGTTCTTTAACGGATAAACCTCTTATTCTAAGCATAGTTTCTGATATGGGATCTAGGATTCCAGTATCTGATTGAAGACTTCCAGACAAACTACGGTTTTGGTTGAGTATATTTTTTAAATCATTAATAAATTGTTGTGAAACAGTTTCTACATTATCCATATCTGTATATGGTTCTGCTCCCATTGACCATCGCCATGCCATTGTTTTTACAGATTCTGCAACTACTCTAGCTTTGTACCATAAGTCATCTGGACGCTTGACTCTTAACGTTATTAGAATGCCCAAGGTTATCAGAAATAAGGCAGCTGAAACTATCACAGCAGATGAATCTTTTGGCCACCGGAAGGAGACTAAGGCAGCTGCAACTAATAATATTAAATAAGACTTTAAGCACAAAAAATAAAAGGATTGTGCGTTACGGGAAGCTGCGGCTGCTGATTGATAAAGACCAGGCAAAGTACTTCTATTTAACTTTAAGTTGTTGCTAGTAGTAGTGATATTCATATAGTTAAAATAAGGAGTGCTCCAAAATGATTGAGTTGTTTATGCAATAAAGCCATGTCTAAGTCCCATTAATCGCATCATTGATATCACGATCTGTGAGCCAACCGCAGATAGGCTCATCGCGCTTGCCTCTATTAGTCACAAAAATGTCCCGACAGTTTTTTTGTGTTCGCAGGAGCTTTTGTGCGTCGATGACAGTCGCAGTATTCTGTACAACTTGCCATGTCTCGGTACACATCTTT
Organism: Prochloraceae cyanobacterium; assembly: GCA_030065265.1. GTDB lineage: Bacteria > Cyanobacteriota > Cyanobacteriia > Cyanobacteriales > JASJDA01 > JASJDA01. The sequence goes on along the minus strand of JASJCW010000047.1, from coordinate 6,051 downwards.
TTGCTTTCCTGATCGTCCAGAAAATCAGCAAGAGTAATATCAGCAATATCTTGCTTATCGTATAATTTTTTGCGGAGGAAGCGATCAACCATACTCACATGAACTACATAAATGGGCTTCTCGTTATCGAGCACTGGAAGGCGATTCCACTTCCGTTCTTCTAGATTATTCAGCAAATCGAGGAGTTTAATTTCATTGGGTGACTTTGTAGCAATGTCACGGTAGTACATTCTTTCAAGACGATTCATCTGCGAAGTCACCGACAATACCTGGGCGACCCCGAAAAAGTGAATATCAAATTCCATTGTTACGGAATCACCTTTGATCCGACCAAGTCCAGGAATAGACTCCTCATTACTATTTAGGTGTCTGAAACGATGCCATGGATTAACAGATAAAGATTGTCGATTCACACCATATATGACCTGTTGGGCAATCACATCTAGCCAATCAATTGAGAGGTTAGGATAGCCTTCCGACCATTCCCGAACCAGATCCCCAAAACTCATTCCCCTTGGGATCTCAACGCGACCAAAGAGACGCGAAAATCCGCTAGCTGAGAGGAGAATAATTGTATTATTAAGCAATATTTCTCTCGTCTTAGTGACCCGTTCCTTCGATTCAGTTTTCTTTAGTTCGTCCACTATATTTCGGAGAATTTGAAGACGAACAAATGGCCATGCATTCCAATTTTCTCTGGGCTTTTGGGGAATTGCATTGTGGAGATTATCGTAAAATTCTGCCGCTGCTTCAGTTAACTCAACTTCCTTTAAACCAGTAACTGCTTTGCTGTTGTTTGGGAAGAAGTCTGCATCTAGAAAACGCTTGGCAAAGCCTTCTAGACTGCTTTTATCCCAAGCCTGTATACGTATCATTCCTGAGAATATCTTGGGTTCATCTTTCAGACACTGCAAGACAACAACCTTAGTATCAGGACTATTCGGTTCAATAGCAATGCCACATTCCCACATACACCACGACCAGTCTTTTTCCTCAGAGGTATAAACAAGAAGAACGATTCCAGCTCTCCAAAGAGCATCTTCTAGTTCCTTATTTAGTTCTTTGCCAATCCGAGGTCCTTCAAATTGAGGATTCGTAGACTGAAAAACATCTACTCCCCCACCCGTAACTCCTCGAACAAACTTGGTAACAGCATCTGCTATCTTTATATCGTCGGTCTTATGGCTGATGAATAGAAGAGGTTTTTTTGAATCTTGATTTGTTTTGTTTTCCTCGCTGTTGGTCACCCTTGCACGCTCGCTTTTTAGCTATTCTCTGGTTTATTTAAGGCAAAAATGCGGTGTTTTTACCTTCTACCCTAATTCTCAACAAAATATCTTGGGGTTGATAAAGCTATTAAATTAATTTAACAATAAAATTAAAAGAAATTTATTTCTCAGGTGGAAAGTTAATGGGGATTAAATGGCGGTGCAATTCGTTGTATTAGTCAAAAATTATTTGAGGAACTCTATGAAAGAGGTCTTCAATTCATTACTTGCTACAAGAAAAATATGAAACAAAAATCAGTTAAGCTGATCGATAAAATTTTACTACGTAAACACTATTTCTTTAATTGAAACTGTTAATGACCAATTAAACACTCTAGACACCGAAGTATTTGGAATTTTTTTGTTAATCTTTTCGCTCGATTAATTCCTTATACTTACTGGTGGAATAATTTTAAATTCTTTTCTGCTGTCACCGAAAATGTACTCTATATTAATAGAGTACTCTGACAATTGAAACCGTTTCAACAATAGTGCTTTGAGCCTGTGCTTAAGCCAGGTTCTGGGGATTGCGGTTAGGACATTGGTGAAGTAGCTTTAGCATACTATCCCGTTTAAGATGAATTTCTTATGAGCAAATTAAAAAAAATTTTGATAGAAAATGGATGAGTTTAATGACAGAGACCTTTGGTAACCAGCTGCTACAATTCGCAAGAGCTACTAATATCGTTCCCGAAGAGACCTTCAAAAATACAATGGACACTTTATTCCTCTTCCTCAGTAGAATCCTTGATGCCCAGGTGTTCGAGATTCTGATACCAGAGATAATCGGCAAAGAGTCTGGTCTACGGACTCGTTATCAGAAAGGGGCTAGAACTTGGTCGCAGTTAATCAGAAATAGCAATGGAGATTACAGTGGTCAAGTTTCCTTCGCCTACGACATGAAAATACCACTTTGGGTGATAGATAATAAGGAAGTGGGGCTGGCGAACTCTCAGGACTACTCGGAGATATGGTCTGAGATTACTCCTTCAGAGCTACCTGAATACTACGATATTAGGGTTAGCATCAACACCTCTAGGCCAATCCGCACGTCGATTCTTATTCCACTAATAACAAATGATTCAGTGTTGGGAATGATGACATGCGAGTCTCCACAAACAATCAGACCGACTGAATCGCTAAAGGACGAGCTGAAGCGAATTGCTAGTGCAATTGCAAGCTTGCTGGATATGGAACTTTATTTTAAGAGGCAGCAGTATGGTACTCAAGAAGCAATCCAGAATCTTGAGGCTGTAGCCAGAGTTTCACGGTTGCCGGAGGCAAGGGTATTTTTAGCCTACCCCAGCAAAGCTGACACTGCCGTAGTTGGAATCATCAAGGATGAGCTTGCTAAGATGGAACCAAGGCTTGATGTCTACGATTGGGCAAACCGAAGAGAAGCTGGTTCGATTCCTAAAGATCTCTCCGAGGCCATAGCTCTGTGTCAGTTCGGAGTCTGTTATCTATCAGAACCTATAGAAAAAGTCAATCAATCCTACCAAGACAATTCGAATGTTCTATTCGAAGCGGGTATGCTAGAGGCCATTGGAAGCAATGAGGATAGGGAAATTTGGCTTCCGATCCGAGAAAAAGACTCACCAGAAACTCCGTTTGACTTCAGAGTCAATCGAATTTTGCAGGTTCCTCGTATCAACGACGAGGAGCTGAACGAACCACTGTTCAGGGATTTGCTTAAAAGTCATCTAAGTGTAATTCGGGCAGCAACGCAGACGAATTGACTGATACAGCCCACGATGGTGAGCTTGAGCGAAAATTATATTAGAGTGGGTGTTGTTATAAGTAGTTAGATACTATCAATATAGATTTTCATGGCAATAATTACACGTAAATTTAAGGCAATTATTTCTAGAACATATATCAAATTTTTATTGAATACCAAGTATTTGCCAGGGAGAAGGGTCTTGATCCAGTCTAAAAGCTTTGTTTAAATAGGGCGCGAGTACGAGTAAAGAGATTATGTATTATGAGAGTAAGCAGCTAGATCCTTATCAGCAGCTCATTGAATGTTGGTCGATACTGTTTGAGCGACGGACGGCGCTCCACGTATTGGACAACGTTAACTACAGCGCAGAAGTCTTTCCTGAAGTGCTTTCAGTCCCCAAGCTTGTTAGTATCTTTAGCCCTGAGCCGGGATACCACTCGCCGGATGGCTCCTTGGAAGCTGACTCCATAGTCCGTAGGCTTGAGGCTGCTCGTCTTCAAAAAGCTGGATTGTCAGAGAGGGAAGCCTGGAATAGAGTTTTTACGGCGGGCGTTGGTCTTGGAAACGGTTGCTCGAATGTCATATGCGGTCTCCTCCGAAGTATGTCGGAGTTGAGCAGTAGAAGCCAGAATAAGGCAGAGCGGAACGAAGTTTTGATTTTCGCCCCGTGCTACACGGTTTACTCTGCCACCTGCTGGGCCTTGACTCCGAGACTTCGATCCCGTCTAGTCTCTACTACGGAGGAGAGAGGTTTTCTCCCGACGCGGCTCGAGCTAGAAAGAGTCGCCAGAGAGTCTACCCTCGCTGTTATCTTGGCCGTACCTGGAAATCCAGCACAGACGAGCTATGGGTCCGAAAGAACAGTACCGAGCCATGAGCTACGAGAGATCGTGACTTTTTGCCAAAGCGCCGGCATTTATCTGATCTTAGATTCTATTTACCAAGACTTGATGTTTGACAATTCTGAAAACTTTATCGAGCCATTTGAGGTTACAGAAGATCCCACGTTCATAACAAAAGTTTATGGTTGCTCGAAGGATACCCCGTTTTTCTCGGGATACCGAACAGGATATTGGATCGGAGATCCAAGTCTAGTCGAGTCGTACCGGCGTTTTATATCTGCCTCACAAAATAGTCCGCATACTCTAAGTCTCCTCCTCTTTGCGGTTAATCTTCTGTTCAAGGCGCTACGGCTCGAGAGGAGGCTTCTGGAGACGGAGGATCTGGAAGTTTTTAATCGAGGTCTCCTGGGGTGGAATCGCCGGATTGATGTCCGGAGCTGCACGCGAGCCCTACAAAGCAACAATATATTCGAGATTTATGAAGATGCCATCCGCATAGCCGAGGATATTCAGAGAAAAGCTCTGGCGGAGTGTCGACTGTGGGGGGAAGGCTCTCCGGTGATTCAAACGGTGGTCAATAACAATATTGGTCATCTTTTGTGGTTCAGAGTAGAGGAGGAGGTGTTTCCTGGAGATGATGTAGCTTTTTTCAACTTTATGGCTAGAGCTGGCGTGGGCATCATTCCGGGCAGTGCGTTCGGAGTTCCGCGTAAGTCAGGAGGGTTATGGTTTCGAATAACGACAATTCACGAGCCACTTAGAGATATTCTTAAGGGTCTCGAGCTGCTTGAGGCAGTTCTTCTCGCCCGAACTTCGCATTAAGTTAAACTTGGGGATTGAATGGCGTGTTAATGGGACTTGAATGGGACTTGAATGGGGATTGAAATTTGAGAAAATCTTCACCCCCTACTTTTAGTCTTAAATTTATCGGTATAGATTTCGGGATTGATATCGCAGACCACGAGATTATCGGTTATAATCTGCACTTCGCTTGCAGAAGGCAGAGGGCAGAGGGCAGAGGGCAGAGGGAGGGAAAAGGAAGAAAGAAAATAAAGGCATAAAAAGGTGAAACAATCAGGATAAAAGCTAGAATCTAATTATATCCTTCAAACTTTAGCCTTTAGCCTTTAGCCTTATGAGTTACAGAGAACAGTTTATTTGGAAACGTGCCGTTCAACTTTCTGTTAACTGTTATAAACTGACTGAAAAGTTTCCGAATTCAGAACTTTATGGTTTAACAAATCAAATACGTCGTAGTAGTGTTTCTGTTCCTTCCAATATCGCAGAGGGCTATGGAAGACGATCTACGAAAGAATACATTCAATTTTTATACATAGCTTTAGGTTCTCTTCGAGAATTAGATACCCAGCTAATTATAGCTAGAGAGGTCAAATTATTAGATCAGAAATTCTTTGTTGATATAATAAACGAGGTAGAAGAAATGCAAAGAATAATGGTCTCAAGTATCAATAAATTAAAACCATAATTACTTAATCCTTTTCAATATACCGATACCTGGTGACGCTCGCGTGCACGCGAGACCGCAGGTCGAGGCATTCCGCACCCGCACGGGTGCACGCGAGCACGCAGTGCGAGGAATGGCGCAGCCGCAGGCTGCACGCGAGCCTTAGCTAGTCGTGACGGCATCCGCTAGGATGCACGCGCCCCGCTTGCGGCACGAGCGTAGCGACCTCATAGCGAGGAGAGATTCATCTCAAACTCTAGTTGATATGCACATACTATCTTGTAAGACTAGCTTCCCAGATTATCACGATACTATCGTTTACAATATACCGATAGTTGGTGACGCGCCCCCAGGGCGCACGAGACGGCATCCGTAAGGATGCACGCGCCCCGCTTGCGGCACGAGCGTAGCGACCTCATAGCGAGGAGAGATTCATCTCAAATTCAGATTATCACGATACTATCGTTTTTAATATACCGATAGCTGGTGACGCTCGCGTGCACGCGAGACCGCAGGTCGAGGCGCACCCGCACGGGTGCACGCGCCCCGCTTGCGGCACGAGCGTAGCGACCTCGAAGCGAGGAGAGATTCATCTCAAACTCTAGTTGATATGCACATACTATCTTGTAATATTAGCCTTCCAGATTATCACGATATTATCGCTTTTAATATACTGATAATTGATGACCCGCCCGCAGGATGCCCCCCGCTTACTCTATTTTCGAGATTGACTGTTAACATATAAAGGCGATC
>JASJCW010000046.1 GCA_030065265.1 Prochloraceae cyanobacterium | reverse complement strand
AATGCGGATGTAAAAGGAGACTCGAAAATCTCAGAAAATTCAGATATTTTTTGCTTTAATTTTTCGCTACGATCTCCTTCATGCAAGCCAAAAACAGTTTCTAAAATAACTTGTAAGGTTATTTCTTGCATTGTAATTCGAGCAGAAAAAGTTTGACCTATTGGCAAATTATCAATAATTTGTTCGGTTAATTCGCAGATAAGTTCGCCATAAACTTTAATTCGATCGCCATGGAAAGGTGGCATTAATAGTTTCCGCTCTCTTTTATGGCGATCGCCGTTTAATAAAAATAAGGAACTAGATCCCACTATAGGAATTAATGTCTTATTTTGATCTCCAGATGCTTTAAATATCTTACGATCGTTGGTTAAAACCTTTTGATTGGCTTGGGGCTCTTGTACGAAAACCACATTGTTGCCAAAACCTAGAACTTTGGCATCAAATATGTCAGGGAATTGCTTGGCTGCGCTTTCCATATATCCGACTGGGTCGAAAATCCAGCGCAGTCTTTGCAAAAATTTGGGGTAATTGAGGCTTGGAATAATTGTTTTATCTTTCATTCGCTCTGGCACTTTATAAATTTTTGTTGCTAATTATTGACAATCAGAAAATAGACTTATCTCTATTTTGACTAATTTTTATTAAGATTACTTACTTTGTCCGGCGACGAGATCGGCTTTTTTAGTTTCACGCAAGCCCGTCATCACCAGGGGGACTCCATTGGATGGGGTCATAGTTCCACCGCGACGCATGGGTTCGATCGCTTTATTATCTGCTAGTTCTAAATTGTATTGAGATACTATTGTTGCGATGACTAATTTCATTTCTAAAGTAGCTAAAGCATATCCCAAACAAAGTCTTGCACCACCTCCAAATGGTAAAAATTCATAAGAACTATATTGACGCTCTAAAAATCTTTCTGGTTTGAATTCTTTGGAGTTGGGATATAAATCTTCGCGGTGATGGGTGGAATAAATACTGGGAATTAAGTTTGTTTCTGCGGCAAATTTGCGACCCATTATTTCAACATCTTCTTTAGTCACCCTTGCTAAAGCTGTCAGGACGACGGGATAAATTCGTAAGGTTTCTTGACAAAAAGCAGTCAAATAGGGGAGACGAGATAGGGCGATCGGATCGGGATTTTCTCCTAAACTCTCTATTTCTTGCAATAGTTTTTCTTTGACTTGAGGGATTTTTTCAAGCCAATAGAAAGCCCAAGCTAAGGCTGTAGCTGTGGTTTCGTGGCCGGCAGATAAAAGAGTCATTAATTCATCTTTTAATTGCTCGTCGCTCATCGGCTGACCATCTTCATCTGTTGCCGTAAGCATTAAACTTAGGATATCATTACCTAGTTTGTTTGGGTTTGAGCGTCGCTCGTCCATTTCAGTTTGAAGCAAATCGTAAAGTTTATTTCTATTGCTAACGTATTTGCCCCAAGGACTCCAAGGCCCTAAATCTACTTGCAGAAATTTAAAAAAGATTATGGTTGATTTAATTGGAGAAGCACTAGCTTCTAACATTTCAACTAAAAGAGGTTTAATTGCTTGATATTTTTCTCCTTCAGATAAACCAAATACTGTTTGCATAATTACCTTAAAGGTAATTTCTTGGGTCGCATCTCTAGCAATAAAAGGTTTATTCACTTGCCAACTAGAAGCGACTTCTTCGGTTATTTTTACGATCGCCTCGGCATAGGATTTTACTTTTTCGCCGTGAAAAGGTGGCATCAGTAGTTTACGCTCTTTTTTATGACGAGATCCGTCCATCAAAAGTATCGAGTTATCGCCGAATAAGGGGCGAAAAATTTCGTTGCTGCGTCCAACATCAAAATATTTAGTATCATTACTGAAAATCTCTTTAATTAGTTGAGGATCTGCGACAAATACGATCGGGGGAAAGCCAAACAGCCTCATCGTATAGATATCGCCGTATTTTGCAGCGCATTCTTCTAAATATTTAAAAGGTCTGGCGATCCAATTAATTAATTGAAATAGTGAGGGGGTTTTTGGGCCGTCTGGTAATTTCATGGTTATTTGGAAAATTGTTGTATTTTTAGTTTAAAACTACTGACTTTTTAGTTTCGCGCAAGCCAGTCATCACTAAAGGTATGCCGTTATTTGGTGAGAGGGTAAGACCGCGACGTTGGGGTTTGGGAAGATTTTTATCTACTAAGGCTAGTTCGTATTTAGATAATACTGTGGCGATCGCTAATTTCATTTCTAACATCGCTAGAGCATATCCCAAACAAAGCCTAACACCACCACCAAAGGGGATAAACTCATAATTAGTATATTGACGCTCTAAAAATCTTTCTGGTCTGAATTCTTTGGAATTGGGATATAAATCTTCGCGGTGATGGGTTAGATAGATACAAGGTGTTAAAAGAGTTCCAACTTCAAACCGTTGACCCATTATTTCTACTGGAGTTGTCAGAGTACGGGGTTGAGCGATCGGTACTACTGGATAAATTCGTAAGGTTTCTTGACAAACAGCGGTTAAATATGGGAGACGAGATAGGGCGATCGCATCGGGATTTTCTCCTAAACTATCTATTTCTTGTAATAGTTTTTCTTTGACTTCGGGTAATTTTGCGAGCCAATAGAAAGCCCAAGCTAAGGCTGTAGCGGTGGTTTCGTGGCCGGCAATTAAAAGGGTCATCAATTCATCTTTTAACTGTTGGTCGCTCATGGGCTGACCGTTTTCGTCGGTTGCAGATAGCATTAAACTGAGGATATCGTTACCTTGTTGTGCTGGGTTAGACCGTTTTTCCTCAATTTCAGCTTGAAGTAAGTCGTTAATTTTTTGTTTGGTTCTGATAAAATTGCCCCAAGGACTCCAAGGGCCTAAATCGACTTGCAAAAATTTAAAGAACATCAAACTCGATCGCGCTGGGGTTGCTGTCAGATCTAACCAGTCGGCTAAAAGGGGCTTAATTTCTTCGTATCTTTTCCCTTCAGATAAACCAAATACTGTTTGGATAATCACTTCTAGGGTAATTTCTTGCATTGCTTCTCTGGCGATAAAAGATTGATTCATCTGCCATTGAGATGCTACTTTTTCAGTTATTTGACAGATCGAGTCTGCATAGGATTTTACTTTTTCGCCGTGAAAGGGAGGCATCAGCATTTTACGCTCTTGTTTGTGGCGATCGCCATCTAAGACTAATAAAGAATTATTGCCAAATAAAATAGCGATAAATTTATTACTTCTACCAACACTGATATTGTCGGGATGTAAACTGAAAATTTGTTTGATGGCTTCAGGATTGCTAACCATTATCCATGGTTGAAAACCAAAAAACCTGATGGTAAAAGTATCTCCGTATTTTGCAGCGCATTCTTCTAAATATTCAAAAGGTCTGGCGATCCAATTGATTAACTGAAATACAGGATGAAGTTTCGGCCCGTCTGGTAATTTCATGATTAATTTTGCAATCAGTTTAAAATCATTCTAGTATTTTTAATTCAAAGTAAGGATTTTTTTAGATTCTCGCAGTCCTTTCATAACTAAAGGTATGCCGTTTGATGGTGCGAGGCTAAGACCGGTACGTTTGGGTTTGGGCAATTCATTATCTACTAAAGCTAGTTCGTACTTACTGAGAATTGTTGCAACTACGAGTTTCATTTCGAGCATTGCTAGTGCATATCCGACGCAGAGCCTAACTCCGCCGCCAAAGGGGATAAACTCGTAATTAGTATATTGACGCTCTAAAAATCTTTCTGGTCTGAATTCTTTTGAATTAGGATATAAATCTTCGCGATGATGGGTTAAATATATACAAGGCATTAGTACAGTTCCCGCTTCAAACTGACGGCCCATTAATGTGAATCGTGATTTCGGCATGCGCGCTAGAGCAGTGGGGAATACCGGATAAATTCGCAATACTTCTTGACAAAATGCGGTTAAATATGGAAGTCGAGAAATGGCGATCGGATCGGGATTTTCTCCTAAACTATCTATTTCTTGAAGTAGTTTTTCTTTGATTTCAATTTTATGATTAATCCAATAGAAAGCCCAGGCTAAACTAATAGCTGTAGTTCTATGACCGGCTAGTAAAAGAGTGAGTAATTCGCCTTTTAACTGTTCGTCGTTCATCGGTTGACCTGCTTCGTCTCTTGCCGATAGCATTAAACTGAGAATATCGTTACCCTGTTGTTCTGGGTGAGCGCGGCGATCTTCTATTTCTGCTTGAAGTAGGTCGTTAATTTGTTGTCTGTTTCTAATAAAATTACCCCAAGGACTCCAAGCACCTAAATCTATTTGTAAAAATTTAAAGAATAGAAAACTAGCCCCGGCTGGACTTGATAGGATTTTGGCCCAGTTTTCTAAAAGGGGTTTAATTTCTTCGTATCTTTTTCCGGTTCTAAAACCAAATACGGTTTGAATGATTACTTCTAAAGTGATGGTTTGGGTGGCTGCGATCGCAGGAAAAGACCGATCTATTTCCCATTGAGATGCTACTTTTTCGGTTATTTTACAAATAGTTTCCGCATAGGATTTTACTTTTTCACCGTGAAAAGATGGCATGATTATTTTCCGCTCTCTTTTATGGCGAGATCCGTTTAAAAGTAATAAGGAATTTTCTCCTATTATCGGAAGAAGCAGATTATTTTTACTACTAACATTAATATTTTCAGATTGAAAAGTAAAAATTTGTTTGATAGCTTCGGGGTCGCTAATAATTACTAATGGTTTGACACCAGATAATTTAATAGTGAAAATATTTCCGTATTTTTCGGCACATTCTTCTAGATATTGCAAAGGCTTACGAATCCAATTTATCGATTGAACGATCGGGTGAAGTTTGGGGCCGTCTGGTAGTTGCATGATTATTTGTAAAATTATTTTATATTTATATAGTTATTAGCTCGCTCGATTACAATTTTCCTTTCTCCAAGGCAAGAGGGGTTTTTAAAATTACTTAGCGATTAACTATAATCGTATTTTTAATTGAAAAAGTAGCAATTTTTTAAGAGCGATCGAATTCGACATAACTCTTAATATTGAGCGATGTCGTTTTTAGTTTTATAGTCGATCGCCTTTGCCATATTATTTTTCAATAAAATTGCTATATATTAGACTGCTTGGAGAATTCAAGAAATGGGGAAAGTCTATTGCCTTCTTGCCTATTTATTGCCTATTGCCTTCTTTTCGAGAGATCTATTTTGCTATTGTTGAAAATTGGTATGATTGCCTGGCGATTTGTTTATCGATCTAAAATATTAGTCCCGAGTTTAACTCGGGAAAAAAACAATCTAAGTAACGATTTGTTTGAGAGCTGGTTTTAAAGTAGGATATTGATATTCAAAGCCGATCGCTTGAGTCTTTTGAGGTAATACTTGCTGACCTTCGAGAACCACTACTGCAGCATCGCCCAATAATAGTTCTAAAGCAAAATCAGGAACTGGCAACCAAGAAGGACGATTTAAAACTTCGCCTAATACTTGACAAAACTCACTCATCCTGACTGGATTGGGTGCGGTGGCGTTAAAAGTTCCCTCAATGTCCGATCGCTTTAAGGCTTCAATAATTAGGTTCACCAAGTCATCGCGATGTATCCAGGAAAACCACTGTTTACCACTACCTAAAGGCCCTCCGGCATACATTTTAAAAGGCCCTAACATTTTCGCTAAAGCACCGCCATCCCCCAACACGATCCCGATTCTGATAATAGCTAAACGAACTCCTGCGGCTGTTACCTTTTGCGCTTCTGCTTCCCAATTTTGACAAACTTGCGCTAAAAAGTCGTTACCAGAGGGGCTATTTTCATCGAAAGTTGCTGTTTCGCTCGTGCCATAATAGCCGATCGCGGAAGCATTGACTAAGACGCTGGGTTTAGGATCTGCTTTGGCTATTGCTGCGACAATGTTCTTCGTCCCTAATTCCCGACTTTCCTTAATTTCTTTTTTGTGTTGTTCGTTCCAACGTTCGGCGATCGGTTCTCCGGCTAAGTTTACCACGCCATCGCAGCCAGAAATTTTATCTTGCCAGTCTCCGGCTTGTTTGGGATTATATTTAACTATTTCTAGGTTAGGAAAAGCAGCAGATGGAAAAACTACTTTGGCTCTTTCTGGGTTGCGAGTAAAGATTAATATTTGATGGGATTCTTTGTTAAGTTTTTCTACTAGACGACTGCCAACAAATCCTGTTGCTCCGGTTATTGCTATTTTCATTTACTATTTTTGGAAGTAAAACATAAATAAAGGCTAAAGAGTAAAAATTGTGAGAAAACTTGATTTTTCGCTTTAAATCGTCCCTTTAGCCTTTTTGATTTTATTAAAATATTGCTCTATTCTGCTTGACCTTGCACTTTTAAGAGTAGAAATCCCCAAGCCAAACCGATCAGAATTAAAACCGGACAAGCCATTACTCCGTAGAAAAGCATACTTTCAGCAGTCATATTTGTTTTCTCCCATTGAGATATTTAAACTAATCATAGCGGCGGCGATCGCTCTCAACCCCTGACGATCGCCCTTATTTAACTTGTCGGATTGAAAATTATATGATAAGAGCAACAAACGGATCTAAACTGAATATAGCGGTTACTTTGGGAGACCCCGCAGGTATTGGCACGGAAATCGTTCTCAAAGCTTTAGCAGATAAGGATTTAGTTCCAGAAAATTGCTCGATAACTGTAATTGGCACGCGATCGCTTCTCGAAGGAACTTATCAGCATCTTTGCAAAACTTCTCATCTCGAAATGGGGCAATTAGCAGATCCAAGAGATATATCAATTTTAGATATTGCGATCGACAATCCCGATAGTATCAAACTAGGTCAAGGTAATGCTGTCAGTGGTGAGGCCAGTTTTAAGTATCTTCAAGCTGCGATCGATCTGACTCTTGAAGGCAAGTTTAACGCAATTGTCACCGCACCGATCGCCAAATATTTATGGTTGCGAGCTGGATACAATTATCCAGGACAAACGGAAGTTTTAGCAAATAGTGCCAAAGTAGATCGTTATGGAATGCTATTTGTCGGGCGATCGCCGCACACGGGTTTTATGTTACGCACCCTTTTAGCTACGACTCACATTCCGCTGTCGCAAGTTTCCTCAGTTTTAAATTCCGAATTAATGTCAAAAAAATTAGACTTGCTAGTAAATTGTCTGAGAACTGATTTTGGCATCGATCGACCTAAAATTGTTATCTCTGGTTTAAACCCTCACAGTGGAGAAAACGGTCAATTAGGAACTGAAGAGCAAAATTGGTTAATCCCTTGGCTGGAACAACAAAGAAAAGATCGCCCGGATCTCGAATTAATCGGCCCCGTACCTCCCGATACGATGTGGGTAAAACCTGGTCTTGCTTGGTATGAAAAAGCAACTCGAGATAATACTGCCGATGCTTATCTTGCTTTATATCACGACCAGGGTCTGATTCCTGTAAAATTAATGGCATTCGATCGCGCAATTAATACGACGATCGGTTTACCTTTTATTCGCACTTCTCCAGATCACGGTACTGCTTTCGATATTGCTGGCTTTGGTGTTGCCGATCCTAATAGTATCAAAGCTGCTATTTCTTTAGGGATAGAATTGGCGGCCCGACGACAAAATTCCCTTATTTAATCTTGCGATCGCCCTTCGATTAATAATCAATAATTAAACGAAGGAAGAGGTTCGGGGGAAGAAGGAAGAAGGCAAGAGGGAAAAGATTCGTAAAATCTATCTGTAGCCTTATTTTAGGGAATTGGTATAACAAAGATCGATCCTTGTGAATTGATTGGCTTTCCTTGCGATCTCCGTCGCAGGATCTCGTGTTTGCGATCGTTTCTTTTTCTACTACTTAGGAAGATATTTAAGTAAGTACATCAATCGAGGAAACTTAAATATGTCAGCCACCCTTTGTTTTCAAGTAAATTAGATTAAGTAATTTTGCGAGTTGAATAAAAATGTTTCAGTATTTTTACTGGTTTAAGTGTAAAAAACAATCGGACAAAGTCAAGACAAACAGTTGCTATACACTACAATTTGAGAGCTTAAGCCCTACCTTCCAGTTGTTTCAGGGTTTAATGATGTGAAAAGAAATTTAAAGTAGAGATGAAGATATGTATTTTTTTGATACAACACTTAAAAATTCAGAAAAAATACGTAAAATAATGAAAGATAAGTTTTAGAGAAGGTATATTAGCTAGCAAGAAAAATTTAGATAAGTGTTTTCGCTGATACTTCAATGTCGGTAGAAACAGAAAACAGAGACAAAAAATTTAATTGCAGAAAAAAAGCGATCGCTTCGGAAAAAACTAAAGACAACAAGACAATTAAAATCTATCTATCAAAATTCAATTGCCATTCAGGAGTTAAAAAATCATGCTAATTCTAAAAAATTCTGACGTAAAATACTGCAAAGTAAGTCATTTTAAAAACAATAAAACCAAAACCCTATTAGGATTGAATTACAGAGGACTTTTATTTGTTAAATCGCGCAGTTATACTAAAAGTCAATTGAGTAGCGCGATCGCCAGATGCAGATATTTCTTAGATCTAGAAAATCCGATCGCATCGATAGTTTTACAAGAAGAGAACAAAATTAGCGTCTGGTTCGAGCATAGAAAAGTCAAAATGATAAAAATGCTTGAAACTCACTCGAGCGCGCCGCTACGCGGATCTCTTCGAGATCGCAAATTGACCAATACAGTCGCCAGATCTAGCTCGAATTTAATCGCCAAGTAAACAATTTTTTAAGATACGATTCGACTCAAACTGAACGAAAATCCATCGATAACCTATTTTATACTGGAGCGAAATTTTGATATTCAAAAAATGAAATGAGGTTATTTTTAATAGGTTGTTCCCAATTGAATCGAATAGAAACATTTATAGTTACAGCAAATATCAATTAATCGGGAGCAAGTAAAAGCTTAATGTCGATCGTCCTTTGCAAAACACCGTCCAGCTAAAAAATCAATCTCGCTGCGAATTTTAGAGCAAAAAAGGTTGGAGGGGATAAAGTTTTAATTTATAACGATATAGAGCAACTGGCCGTCCCGCCGCGATAAAATAATCAGGATCTTGAGGCGATAAATAAATTGCGGTAATTTGTTCTGCTTCTATTGTGCCTTCATCTAGCAATGTATAGCTGCTGGTTGTTTCGACTTGATTGATGTATATTTGAGGATCGTGACGAAATACCTGCTGAGTTATTTCCGTACCAATAAATTGATTTTGCTGCGGCGTTTCACTTCCCCTTGCAGTTACCGTAGAAATTAAGAGGGAGTTTCCTTGCAAAAAAGTAATCTGGCGATTGGGATTGTTCGGATCTACCTTCACTGAATGTACCGCATCTTTACCTAAATAGGTTCTGGCAATTTGCAAGCCATTAAAAGCGCGATCGGCAACTACGGGTAAATTACCAGTTATCAAAGATGGTAGGGGCGATCCGATTTGTATTGGTAGATATTTTCGCTCAAATCTGACTTGAAATTGAATTTCTTTATCTAAATAACTTTCGTTGGCTTTAAAACCTGGTGTTACGATATCAGGTGCTAAAGGTGCAATTTGTTCGACTAGAGTGCTGGATACTTGCCAATCACCAGCCATCCATTCAGGATAAACTAAATCCGATCGCGCTTGGTTTAGTTGTGGCTTACTATACCACTCTGGGAAGTCCCTAATGCGATCTAGTAAGTTACCAGCTAAAGTATCTCCAGTCTCTAAAAATAGAATAATGACAGTTAAACAAATACAAATCCAAAATTTCATTTTATATTTTATCTATTTCTATTAATATTAATAACTTTTTCTTGACTTATGATTATTGTAAGAGGTTAGTTATATTGTTTCTTTAAATTAAAATTGCTTTTTATCTCGGTACATAAGCGATGACATCAGCAAAAATTAGCATTATTATTCCAGTTTTTAACGAAGCAACAATTATTTTAGATAGTTTACATAAACTCGATCGCAGCAAAGATAACGTCGAAATTATTGTAATTGATGGCGGATCTAAAGACAAAACTATTGAATTAGTACGTTCGACTGGAGTAAATTTAATTTTATCTCCGACTCCCGGACGTGCCAAACAAATGAATTTGGGCGCAGCAAAAGCCACTGGAGATATTTTATTATTTTTGCATGCTGATACCCATTTACCGGCAAATTTTCCCATAATCGTTAAAAAAATTTTAGAACGATCGCCTGTTGTTGCTGGTGCTTTTGAGTTAGCTATCGATAGCCAAGATTTGAGATTGCGCTGGCTCGAAAAAATGGTCAACTGGCGATCGCGCTTTTTCTCTCTTCCTTATGGCGATCAAGCTATCTTTTTACCAACAAAAGTGTTTCAAGAAGTTGGTGGTTTTCCAGATTTACCAATTATGGAAGATTTTGAATTAATGCGAAAATTAAAATCTCGCGGTCAAATTGCGATCGCAACTACTTCGGTTTTAACTTCTCCTCGTCGCTGGCAAAAATTGGGCATTTTTCGGACTACTTTAATCAATCAACTAATTGTTATCGGTTATTTTCTTGGCATTTCTCCCCATAAATTAGCTAGTTGGTATCGGGGCGATCGAGTAGTTAGTAGCAAGTAGCAAGTAGCAAGTAGCAAGTAGTTAGTAGTTAGTAGTTAGTAGTTAGTAGTTAGTAGTTAGTAGTTAGTTCTTCGATCGCCAAATAAGACGATAAATAAAATAATTCAACTTTTGCCTATTACCTATTACCTATTGCCTATTGCCTATTGACTTTTGCCTATTACCTATTACCTATTACCTATTTACCTATTACCTATTGCCTATTGCCTTTAAACAGGAATTTTATAGACCCAATCTTGATAATCTTTGTCGCGATTTTCTGTAATTGCTGCTAGTTTGGAGCGCAATTTTTCGGTAATCGGTCTATTTTCTGATAAATGATAGTTTTCGATTCTTTTCACGGGAGTGATTTTAGCAGCAGTTCCGCTTAAAAATACTTCATCGGCAATTAAAAGCTCTGATTTATCGACCGGTCTTTCTACAGTTTCAATGCCTAAATTTTTAGCAATAGTTAAAACGCTATCTCTAGTTATTCCTTCGAGAATATCTTGCTCGAATCCTGGAGTTATTATTTTACCATTTCTAACAATAAATATATTCATTCCCGTTGCTTCGCAAACTTTACCCTGGGAATTCATTAAAATTGCTTCGTCAAAACCAGATTCTACTGCTTCTGTTTTTGCTAAAGAAGAAGTGATATAAGCTCCGCTAATTTTACCTCTTAATGGGAAACTTCTATCTTCTTGACGATGCCAAGAACTAATTCTACAGTTGATTCCTTCTGGGGATAAATAATCTCCTAATTCCAAACCATACACGAAAAAATCTTTTTCTATTTTATGCAGTCTGGGGGCAATTCCTAAATCTGAAGTATATACAAAAGGTCTAATATAAAAAGAAATTTCTGGCTGATTTTTTTTAACAAAATCAATAATTACATCTTTGATTTTATCTGCTGGTAAATCGTAATTTAAATATCTCGCACTGTTGCTCAATCTTTGGCAATGACGGTCTAATCTAAATAATAAAATTTGCTTTTTATTTTGCGGATCTCGAATTCCTCGCAAACCACCAAAAGCACCCGTACCGTAATGTAGCGCGTGGGTTGCGATCGAAATTTTTGCCTCTTCAAAAGGAATAAATTGGTTTTGAAAATACGCGATCGGTAGAAAGTTATGCATGATGGCAACGAGGGTTATTTTTAAGTTTAAATTTTAGTGTTGTAATGGGCATTTACTTTAATAATTAAACCTGGTTGGTTTATTTCCGTTAATTCAGCAGCTAATAAATTTTTTTACGCTCCGATAATAAATTACTAAACTATTTACCCCTACTAAAATTTCTATAGTTGTAAATTTTAACTCGGCATAGGCAGATAAACCGCGATCGAAATAATTTCTTAAAGCAGATTTCAGTAGCATTACCTAATAATTTAACTGCGATCGGCTTAACAAAGACAATTTCTTCGGTACAATGATCTGTTATCCGATTTAAGCATTTTTCCAATCTTCAAGGTAATTTCGTGCAATTTTTTTAATCTCATCTGCTCGTTCGCTCGTTTTGAGAGCTATTTATTTTAAGATTTAATCATAGTTTTAAAGTTTATTTTGCCAGTGTCTGTAAATTAGAAGAAAAGCTATAAAGTTTAAATTTTAGTTACAAACAATTAGCTTTCTTCCTGAATTTAATAGTGCGATCGCTCGAGCCAAATTCTTATTTCTCTTTCTGAGTTGAAAGTAGCATAGTGTCTGTTGTGAGGATCGTAGACTTGAAAGTAAGAATTACCTTGGCGATCGCTTTTACGAATAATTTTGGGTTCTGTTTGTGGCGATGAGAAATTTATTAAGGCTTTTTTCAACTTTTTCAAATACTCAGAAAAACAAGAGTTAAAGAAAATACCACTCATTTGTAGCACCTCTGTCATAGGATACTCTTCAATTATTAACGATCTAAAATTTGCATAACAGAGGCAATAGATCTAAATTGCGATCGGTACAGTTACAAATATTGTTACTGTTATGGCTATTTAGGGAGATAACTGTATTGGTAGTTAAAAATCTTTACGAAAAAGTAGCCGATCGCATTTCTGGTCTTATTCTAGAAGGGACGTTAAAATCTGGCGATCGTTTACCTTCAGTTCGGAAATTACACAAACAACTATCGGTTAGCATTTCTACAGTTTTAGAAGCTTATCGCTTGTTAGAAGATAAAGGATTAATCGTCGCTCGTCCCCAGTCGGGTTATTATGTCAAACAAAGCCTGGCGATCGCTTCAGAAGAGCCAAAATTATCCGATCCGCCGATCTCAATATCTACGGTAGATACTTCTTTAGTTGCTCGCATTTACGGCGATATTAACAAGCCAGGCATTGTTAAATTGGGTGCAGCGATACCCTCCCCTGAAATTTTACCAGTAGCAGCACTAAATCGATTGATGGGGAAAGTAATCCGCGATCGCAGTTCTTTAATTCACAGCTATCATACCCCAGAAGGCTGCCAAAGTTTGCGTCAAGAAATAGCAAAACGGGCGATCGATATTGGTTGCTATCTTAATCCAGATTCGATTATTATCACTAACGGGACGACAGAAGCAGTTTATTTAGCCCTCAAAAGCGTTACTAAACCCGGAGATACGGTTGCGATCGAGTCTCCTTCTTATTACGGGCTTTTACAAACATTAGAATCTTTACATCTCAAAGCATTAGAATTACCCACAGATCCCAAATATGGCATTTCTTTAGAACATTTAGCCACAGCATTAGATCGAGGGGGAATTGCTGCTTGTGCTTTAGTCTCTAATTTTAGCAATCCTTTGGGAAGTTGTATGAGCGATGCGAAAAAAAGATCGTTAGTAAAATTGCTCGATCGCTATAACATTCCTTTAATAGAAGATGATATTTACGGGGATTTATATTTTACTGAAAATCGTCCCAAAGCAATTAAAGCATTCGACACTCGAGGAAGAGTTTTATATTGCACTTCTGTAAGTAAAATTCTTTCTCCTGGTTTGCGAGTTGGTTGGATAATACCTGGTTGCTATCAGACTGAAGTAAAACGACTAAAAATGGTTTTAAATTTAACTACTGCGATCGCAACACAATTGACAGTAGCTGCTTTTTTAAATAATGGAGGATACGATCGCCATTTACGAAAAATGCGTCAAACTTATCGCGTGCAAATGGATCGAATTAGGGCGGCTATTTGTAACTATTTTCCACCACAAACTAAAATAACTCGTCCTCAAGGAGGTCAAGTTTTATGGGTCGAATTACCTGGAACAATTGATGTTATGAATTTGTACGATCGCGCTTTAGAATATCAAATTAGTATTGCTCCTGGAATGATTTTTTCTCCTTCAAAAAGCTACAATAATTGTTTCCGCATCAATTGCGGCTTACCTTGGTCGGAAGATATAGATCGAGCCATTCAAATTTTGGGGGCTTTATCTCAACAGCAATTAGCTAATAAAGTTCTGACTTCTAAATATAGTTAAAATAAGGCATAAGGGAGATTATTAAATAGATTTAAGCTGTTTTTAGCTGTAGACTGTTTCTAAAAAGCTAGAAGTAAAAAATAAACTATTTAATTGCGATCGCAATAATTATCATCATGAATAACCAAAAGAGAACTTTAACCCCAGAACAAGAATCCTTAATTCCTATTTATGTAAATAATTGGGAAAAAATTACATTATCTACGGAAGAAATTGATTGTTTAAAAGCATGGGAAGCTGTGAAAGCAATTTACAATATTTTAGAATTACCAGAACCAGATATATATTTTTTTGATAGTCCTGTAAAAATGGCAAAAGCAGCAGCAAAAGAAGTTAAAAGACAAGTAAACAATCTAATTTATCCTCGAGTAATCGATCGACTAATTTTTTTTCTGCATCAAACTATTTTTCACCCAATTTTACAAGCCTATGAATCGAAAAAAAAAGATTATTTATATTTTATAGATCGATGTATTAACCTAGATCGATTAGTAATCCGAAGAGACTCAGATCGGAATGTAATTCTTGGAATTGTTGTTGAAGGATTATATATTTTTGCCTCTGCTTTTAAGACTGATTATATTGGCGAGGAAGAAATTTTTATCGATTATTGTTTGAATGTATTGGATTTAAATGTACCAGAAGATATAAAAAGAAAATGGCAAATTTATAAATCATTTATTGAATCTTGCGGTTTAATTTTTCCTAGTGAAGATGAATGTTTAATTTGTAATAGACCTAAAAAAATCTCTTTCGACTCAGAAAATAGAATTCATGCTGTGGGAGAAGCAGCAATTCAATATAGAGATGGATTTAGTATTTATGCTAATAGTGGCGTAAGATTACCCGAAAAATACGGCAAAATTCACCCAAAAGAATGGCAACCTCAATGGCTATTAACCGAAGAAAATGCCGAATTAAGAAGAGTATTAATTCAGAATATTGGCTACGAAAAGATCTGCCAAGAATTAGCAGCAACAACTTTAAATACTTGGCGAGAATACGAATTAATTAAAATAGATAAAGATCTAGATATCGAACAGATTAACCTGTTGAAAATGACTTGTCCTAGCACTAACAGAATTCATATTTTAAGAGTACCACCATATATAAAAACAGCCAGAGAAGCTATTACTTGGCGTAACTGGGATATCGATCCAGAAGAGTTTACAATTGAAACATAAATATCCTAAATTAATTTATATCTTTAGTTGAATTAAGGTATTTCTCCAGGAGATGTATAGATATTCTCGCAACTAATTGATTTAGGCAAAATTTCGATAATTTTATTATTTTTTCTATTAGCCTGCCATGCTTTTTTAATATTCCTAAAATGATGTACATAAGGTTCATTTTTAACTATAGCTATTACTTCAGGATCGGGACTTTCATTTACAAAACAACCAAATCTAATCAATCTATAATCGCCTTGATAATTACTATCATCGGAAAAAACAGCCATCACATCGTATTCTTTTAAAGAGATACCGATCGCATCGAGGATTTTATATTTTGATTGACCGGCTCTGTTTTTACTAATAATCTTTTCAAAGAAAACGATCGCGCGATCGCTTTCTCGATCTTAGAATTCAGCAAGAATGTAATCTGAATTTGAATTGCCGATTATATTCCCTCTGTTTGAAGATAAATGTTGCAGCAAATCTTTTTTTGCTCCTTAGAATAACGCAAACCAATATATTTAGATCTATCGTTTTCTTGTATATCGAGATTTAGAGCGATAATAGATTTATTGAAAATAGTTAAAGAACCAGATAATAAGATAATTAATATTCCTAAATTTTGAAGTCTTTTTTTTAGATCGATCGGCATCATAAAATTTTAAAAACTTGAATTATTTATTACATTTTCTGCGGCTTAAATTTAAATCACTTCAGTTATTTCACCGAAATCCGAATATAGAGAATTTTTATGAAGCAAAAGGAAGCAAATAACCGCATTGTGGTATAATACCGTTTGTTTTAGAATCACCCTGTGAGGGCAAATTGAATCTTAGAAAATTAAAACGGGAATGGTTCTCAAACATTAGAGCGGATCTCCTAGCTGGAGCGGTAGTAGCATTAGCTTTAATTCCCGAAGCGATCGCCTTTTCGATTATTGCTGGAGTAGATCCGAAAGTAGGGTTGTATGCTTCTTTTATTATTGCGATGACAACTGCTATCTTTGGGGGAAGGCCGGGATTAATTTCTGCTGCAACTGGGGCGATGGCTCTGTTGATGATTAGTTTGGTCAAAGAGCATGGCTTAGATTACCTTTTTGCTGCGGGTATTTTGACCGGAATTTTGCAAATTGCTTTCGGCTTTATGAAACTAGGGCGACAAATGAAATACGTCCCCCGCGCAGTAATGGTAGGTTTTGTCAATGCCTTAGCAATATTAATTTTTATGGCGCAGTTGCCCCAGCTAACAAACGTCCCCGTGGCGGTGTATCCGATGACGGCTGGTGCTTTAGCAATAATTTATATCTTGCCACGATTTACTCAACTCGTCCCATCTCCATTAGTGGCGATCGTGACAATGACGGCAATTTCGCTCTTTGCAGGAATTAAAGTTCCCACTGTCGGGGATATGGGGGAAATACCCAGCACTTTTCCACCCTTTGGGTTACCCCAAGTACCTCTAAATGTAGAAACGCTTCAGATTATTTTTCCTTATGCAATGACCTTGGCCCTCGTTGGCCTGTTAGAATCTTTGCTGACGGCTTCTTTACTCGACGAACTAACAAATACTTCTAGCGATAAAAATCAAGAAGCAAAAGGACAGGGTATTGCCAATATTGTTGCCAGTTTCTTCGGTGGAATGGCCGGTTGTGCGATGATCGGACAATCTGTAATTAACATTCAATCCGGTGGAAGAGGACGATTGTCCACTTTTAGCGCGGGGGTTTTATTGCTATTCTTCATGTTAGCCTTGGGCAAATGGGTCAACCAAATTCCCATGGCTGCATTAGTTGCAGTAATGATTATGGTATCGATCGGGACGTTTAACTGGTCGTCGATCGCCGACATTCGCAAAATACCGCGCAGCGAAACTGCGGCAATGTTAAGCACGGTATTTATTACAGTTTTGACCCATAATTTAGCGATCGGAGTTGTGATCGGTATTGCTTTGAGTACGGTCTTTTTCTCGCGCAAAATTGCTAAAGTTGTTTTTGTCGATCGCATCCTTAGCACCGATGGTACGCATCGCATTTATAATATTGCTGGGCAAATTTTCTTTGTGGCGATCGACGATCTCTTAGAAAAATTTGATTTTCATGAAGAAGTGGAAAAAGTAACTATAGACTTGAGTCACGCCCATATTTGGGATCAAGCAGCAGTTGGCGCGATCGATCGCATCGTGCTTAAATTTCGTCGCACTGGGGCTGATGTAGAATTAGTCGGATTAAATGAAGCTAGTGCTGCTTTGTTAGATAAGCTGGCGATCCATAAAGATCCAGACGCACTAGAAAAAATGGCAGGCCATTAAGCAAGACAAAAACAGAGTTAATTCAACCCAGGAAAAGGGGAAATTGTGAAAAGAATTTTATTGTGTACCGATGGCTCGTTATTTTCCCAAAGCAGCTATCAATATGGCGCATGGTTGGCAAATCGATTGGCTGCAACGGTGGATGTAATTTACGTCACAGATAGCAGAAAACAAGCAGCAGCAGAAGCGAGAAATTTAAGCGGTAGCGTCGGTTTAGGTGCGTCTCAAGCACTGCTGGATCGCTTGGTAGCCATAGAACATGAAAAAGCCAAATTGGATCGCGATCGCGCTAAAATTATTTTGCAAGACGCTAAAAATACCTTAGCTAAAAATGGGGTAGAAACAGTCAATCTAATCCATGAAACGGGCTTTTTAGTCGATTGTTTGCAGGAATTTGAAGCCAATGCCGATTTAATTATTTTAGGTAAACGGGGTGAAACTGCCGAATTTGCTCCCGATCATTTAGGTACAAATCTAGAAAGGATCGTTCGCGCTGCTTGCAAACCTTGTTTGGTAACTTCTCGTCAATTTAAGCCGGTCGATCGCTTGCTACTTGCTTATGATGGCAGTCCGAGTTGCAAAAAAATATTACAGTTCGCGATCGATTCCCCTGCTTTTCAAGGGTTACAATTGCATATTATCAGCGTCGCCAAACAAGCAGAAATGGCAAAGGCGATCGCCCGCGTTGATGAAGCTAAGGCAAAAGCTAGATCCGGTGGATTTGAACCCGTATTTGATGCGATCGCCGGATTGCCAGAAGTTGCGATCGCTCGATATGCTGAAGAGAATCAGATCGATTTACTAATGATGGGAGCTTACGGACACAATCGCATTCGCCATCTTGTCATCGGCAGCACCACTACACAAATTTTACGCACTATCAACATTCCTGTCTTATTATTTCGATGATGTTTAATACCAATTCTGTTTAAAGTTGCTACACTTCGGCGAGCAAGAGGCAAGAGGCAAGAGCGGTGAGACCCCGCGCGAGGCTCACGCGCAAGGGAACGCTCACCAAGACAGGCAAGAGGTAAGAGGTAAAAAAATTGGAAAATTTATCTATAGAATTATTTTATTTTGACATCTCCCACTTTTGAAAAAGCGGGATTCTAAACGGCTGTCGCGAAGGGAGTTAAAAACACCGCTTCGCTCCGTTTACGATACGATTTTGTCAAAGAAGATAGATCGTATCGCTTAGGGACTGTCAAAATCCCTCTACCGACCTCGGCTAAAGATAACTTTAGCTGTATCGCTACTTTTTTGAGAATATTTGCTGCACCATGAGCATCAGCAGATATTAAATACCCGCTTGCAGTTTTATAAGTACCTCTAGTAATTCTTTGACCTAAAAACTTATACTTTGTGGGTCTACGACTCGACGCTTCCTTATTCGGATTAGAACTCCGAATACCAGTGCCGAGTTTTTCACCGAATTTAGGTAATAAGTCGTTGTCAAGAAAACTACTTTTTGAGGTATATGACTCTTCAGTTTCTGTAAAGACAATTCCAACTGTTTCTGCTAGTTCTCTGATTCTATTTTTTAGCCGAGCTGTGGGGATTTGGACAAAATTTTGATTGTTACGTTTGCCTAAATTAGACTTATCTTTTACTCCTTGCCCCCAACCAAAAACTATATTACCAACCCTATTTTCTAGACAATAGTTAATGATGAATCTCGCTGCTTTATTAACCGCATCTCTGAGCTGACAGTTGCGTTTATGGGTTATCTGGTCTAAATAATCGTCCCAATAAAAGTCAGATTTCCCTCTCTTATATTTAGCAACAATCTTATTGTATCTTTGATTAATTGACTTGACTTGCTTCCCGCAAAGAATAAAACTTTTGCCTTTGGTGCTAACTACTGTTAACCAATTTGTTACTCCTGGATCTAAACCAATAGCTTGAGAATAGTCTAAATTGTTAGCTGTTTTTGACTGAGCTTGATAAACATATTCAGCCCAAAGTTGCCCACAAGCAGGGACTATTCTGACTTCTGCTAAATCCTGACCAGTTATACCATACCCCCCAGGAATCAATAATTCTTTATTAACTAATTCCGGCCGAAGTTCACGACTAATCGCTAATTTACAAATCCCAGAGTATTCGTCATAATTAACAGCTTGTGCTGGAAAGACGACTTGATATAAACCTCGTTTTTTTCGATAGTTAGGTATTTGTGGTCTTGGTTCTATTTCTTTGTTCCAATATTTATTGAGCAATTGATTATAGCTACTTATTCCCTCAACAACACTTTTAAGACATTGTTGGGCTTGTTGTCCTCCTAAACCTATATAATGTTTGTTATTTTTAAAATCTTTACATAACTTGCCATAACTAGCTTTAACATAACGAATTTTCAAAGCACATCTATATTGGTCGTCATGGTCAAAAAAAGTACGAGTTTCACATTGCTCAAAGTGAGCTTGTCTTACTGCAAATAAAGCCGAGTTATATAGACTATTCGACTGATAGCAACACCAAAGTAAATATGCTTCAGCTTCATCATCTATATTTCCTGTTAAAAGTATTTTTTGAGTTCGATAATTCATCAATTAATTATAACGCCAGATTGAGCAAAAATGTACTTATTTTAAAAGCAAAACTTTTGAGTTTTAGTATTATGAAAAGTTTAAACAAGTACATCATGAAAAAATTGCAACAGAGAAACACGAGTTTAAAAACTCTTGCTTGTTTTCACCCTGCGACTAAAGTACTTAGGCTCTCAACTGCCAGATTTACGGTAGATCTTGTTTTTTCTGAATTACAAATTGCAGATTTTCGCGAATACTGATAGTGTTGGGATGATTTGAACCGAGTTTTCGCTCGAGAATTTGTAAAGCGTGTTGATAGAGCGATTTAGCGCGTTCGTATTTTTGTTGCGATTCGTATAATCCTGCAAGGTTATTCAAACTCATGGCAACATTAGAATTGTTCCGGCCGAGTAACTTTCCTCTCAAGTAAAGAGCTTGTTTAAATAGAGGTTCGGCATCTTTGTAACGTTTCTGTGCGTAGTACAATAGACCGAGGTTGTTTAAGCTATTAGCTACATCCGTATGCTCAAAACCGAGTAGTTTCCTTCTCAAAGCTAAGGCTTGTTGAAATAATGGTTCGGCATCCCGATATTGCCCCTGACTGTAGTATAGTAGACCGAGGTTGTTTAAACTATTAGCTACCTCCGTATGCTCGGAGCCGAGTAATTTCCTCCTCAAGTCAAGAGCTTGTTGAAATAGGGGCTTAGCATCTTCAAAACGCTCTTGTGCGTAATATAGCCCCGCAAGACTATTCAAAGTATTAGCTACTTCAAGATGCTCTTGTCCTAGTAACTTTTTGGCTAATTCTAGAGCTTGTTTGTATAGCGGTTCGGCTTCATCGTAACGTCCCTGCGATCGGTACAACGAAGCTAAATTATTCAAGCTTTCTGCTACAGCGTGCCAACTTTTAGCGTTATCTTGATTCATCTGAGACATGAAACTACTATCTTTGAGTTTTCCTGCATTTATCGATCGAGTTATCGCCTGAATTTGTTCTACTTCGATCGCATTTGTGAATATGCTGTGGCATTGTCGAAATCTGGAAAAGTTGTTTGAAAATTTTAACTATTTTTGAAGTTTTCTTAATAACGAGTTCTCAATGGCTTGATTTTTTCCCGATTCAAGGCATCTTTTTAATTAAAGGAAAATCTTTAGCATAATTTCAATATTTTACTAAATTTCCAAATATTATAACAGTCTCAGTAAAGCTTTAAAAGATTTTTCCTGTTGCTCTTTGCTTGCTATTCAACTCGATATTTTGTTGATACTTCAATTACCATTAACTATCCGATCGCATAAAGGATAGAACCAATCAAACCAACTTGCTGGTTAGTAATAATATGAACTGGAATTTTTTCTAGGAGAACGTTCATTCGTCCCTTTTGTTTGAAAGCATTTAAAAACAGATCCCCTGTCATTAAATTTAAATTTTTAGCGGCAATTCCTCCGGCAATATAAACACCGCC
>JASJCW010000358.1 GCA_030065265.1 Prochloraceae cyanobacterium | reverse complement strand
CACCTATTCCCTGACAAAATTTTTTATTTTGACTAATTCTAATTGACTATCGCTCTTTAACCGTTACTCTTTATACATTTTAATTTCGAGCAATCGGATTGAAAAATACGTATTTATTTGGACGTATTTGCTTTTTTATGTATAGCTCAAATCTCATCTGTTGACAAGTACTATATTTTTTTCAAATCCGCGTAAATACTGTGACATGAATCAATTATAAAAAAATCAACTTTACCGGTTACTGACAAAGGAAGAATCTTTTATTAAGTTATTGTAAAGTCGAACATATACTCTTGCCGCAACTGATTGTAAATATTTATAATTTGTTTACGAAAGGGAGATTTAACATGCATCAATAGAGATCGATATCACCATGAAAACAATAAGAAAATCACTAAAATAATCCAACAAGTACTAACTAATATTAGCGGAAAAAACCAATATTAAATCTTTTAAAGCTTTCTCTTTACGGTATTTACGCAATCATATTTGTCAAGTTCTTCTAGATCGCCTTATTGTTAGTTAGGGTGAGAGAGAAAAATCATTTTAAATACATCTGTTAATAAAACTCTATTTAGAGCCAAAATTGATGACAACCAAAAATATATCAGCTAGCAAATCTTAGGAAAAAAAATTATATCCAGTTCAAATACTGATTTTGGGAATATTAAAATTACTGAAATTTGATTGAAATAAAAAAAAAGTTAATGACATTATTTTCATCTCAAAAAATTGCCAATTTCACTCCAGATAATTGCGATAATTTAGTTGATTTTTTAAAAAAAAGAGCGCAAGCTCAACCCGATCGAATCGCTTACACTTTTTTAGTAGATGGCGAAACACAAGAAGTTAATCTTACTTATCAACAGTTAGATCGACGGGCAAGAGCGATCGCCGCGTATCTGCAAAACTTTTGCGAACCAGGAGATAGAGCTTTACTGGTTTATCCATCGGGTTTGGAGTTTATTGAAGCTTTTTTTGGTTGCTTATATGCAGGGGTGCTTGCAGTTCCGGCATATCCACCAAGACGGAATCAGAATATGTCTCGATTAGAGGCGATTTTAAAAGATGCCCTCCCTCGAGTTGTACTGACTATTAAATCGCTTTCGAGCAATATAGAGAGAAGATTAGCTCAAATAAGTGAATTAAGAGATCTATATTCGATAGCTACAGATATTATTCCACAAGAAAAGTCATCCTTCTGGCAAGAGCCAGAATTAAAAGAGGACACATTAGCATTTCTCCAGTACACTTCTGGTTCAACCGGAAATCCAAAGGGAGTGATGGTCACCCATGACAATATTATTCATAATCTAGAGATAATTGGCGATTGTTTCGATCATAACTTCAATAGTAAAGGAGTCATCTGGTTGCCTCCTTATCACGACATGGGTTTGATTGGGGGCATACTACAACCACTATTTCTGGGATTTCCTGTCGTTTTAATGTCACCAGCTTCTTTTCTTCAGAAACCTGTCCGTTGGTTGCAAGCGATTTCCCGTTACAAAGGGACTACTAGTGGAGGACCCAATTTTGCCTACGATCTTTGTGTAAAAAAGATTAAACCAGAACAGCTAGCTAGTCTCGATCTAAGCAGTTGGGAAGTAGCTTTCACTGGGGCTGAACCAATACGAGCACAAACCCTAAAACAATTTGGCAATAAATTTGCCCCCTGTGGTTTTCGTTCTCATGCTTTTTATCCATGTTATGGCATGGCTGAAAATACTCTACTAGCTACTGGAGGCGTTAAAAATAGCAAGCCAGTGATAATTGGAGTCAATAAAACAGCACTAGCAAAAAACGAGATTATCAAAACTGAAATTACATCGCAGGGAACACAAGCGTTAGTAGGATGTGGTCTTTGCGATCGATTAGACAACAAAGTAATTGTTGTTAATCCTAATTCATTAACTCGCTGCCAAACAGCGGAAGTAGGAGAAATTTGGATTTCCGGTTCTTCTGTGACTTCTGGATATTGGAATCAACCGGAAACTACGCAAAAAACATTTCAAGCTTATCTTACCGATACTGGAGAAGGTCCATTTCTTCGCACCGGGGATCTGGGATTTTTGAAAGATGGCGAATTATTTGTTACTGGGCGCATTAAAGATCTAATTATCATTAGAGGTCGCAATCATTATCCTCAAGATCTTGAAGTGGCAGCAGAAAAAAGCCATCCTTCATTGCAAAAGGGTTGTGCGGCAGCTTTTACAATCGATCGAGAGGGAGACGAACAATTAGTAATTGCGATCGAAATCCAAAGAACTTATTTACGCAAATTAAATGTCAATGAGATTGCTGGAACAATTCGTCAAGCTATATCTGAAGAGTTTCAGTTACAGGTCTATGGTGTTTTATTATTAAAAACTGCTACTATTCCGAAAACTTCTAGCGGCAAAATTCAACGTCGTGCGACTTGCGAAAAGTTTTTAGCTAATGAATTGAATTTAGTAGGCAGCAGTTTATTAGACAGTTCAAAAGAAGATTTAGATGAGAGTACAGTTGCCGAGCTAAAAGAAGAAGAGTATTTAGTAAAAGATAGCGAGTTAATAATTTTAGAAAAAAAACTTAAGCAGCTAATAGAGAGCGCTCTAAATATTAAGCTAAAACATTTAGATTCAAAAATCTCTTTGAATAGCTTGGGAATGGATTCTTTAGGAGCGATCGAACTACAAAATCAGATAGAAAAGACTTTGGGTGTATTCTTACCCATGTCTGAGTTTTTGTCAGGTTTGACCATTGCAGAATTAACAAAAGAAATATTAGAGTCTACTCAAAAATTTGCTCGAGAAGAAGGGATTAAACCCGTGTCAAGAGAGGGACAAATCCCTTTATCATTTGGGGGGGAAAGACTGTGGTTTCTCAATCGATTGATAGAAAAAGAGAATGTCGTTTATAACGAGCAAATAGCTTGGAATTTGAAGGGAAATCTCAATCTAGTTGCTTTAAAACAAGCTTTGCGCCAAATTATGCAGCGACACGAGATTTTGCGAACTGCTTTTAAAGTTTTAAATAATAATCCAGTTCAAGTTATTGAAAAAGAACCTATTTTAAATATTCGAGTAGAAAATATAGAAAATTCTCTTTCGAGGGTTGAAAAAATAGCTTTTGAAGAAATTCTACAGCCTTTCGATTTAGCCAAACCTCCTTTAATAAGATTTACTATCTTAAAATTACAAGAACAAGAATATGTAGTATTAATAACAATTCATCATATTGTTTGTGATGGATGGTCATTAGGAATATTTATCGAAGAACTATCTAGTTTATATCAAGCTTTTTGTAAAGGAGAAGCATCGCCGTTACCAGAATTACCCATCCAGTATGCAGATTTTGCCGTATGGCAAAGAGAATGGTTAAGCACTCAAGTCAGAGAAACGCAATTAAGTTACTGGAAGCAGCAATTAGAAGGCGCGCCAGAATTATTACAATTACCCACTGACCGTCCTCGTCCAGTGGTGCAGACTTATCGGGGAACTGCTCGAAGCTTTAGTTTAAACACCGATTTAACTGAGAGCTTGCAAAAGCTGGCTCGGAAATCGGGTAGCACCCTATTTATGATTTTACAGGCAGGGTTTGCCACCTTACTATATCGCTACAGTTCTCAATCAGATATTTTAATCGGTTCACCTATTGCTAATCGCAACCGGAGTGAAATAGAACCTTTAATTGGTTTGTTTGTGAATACTCTAGTTTTAAGAACTCGTTTTGAAGATAATCCGAGTTTTGAAAGCTTACTCAAACAAGTCAAAGAAACTACACTGAAAGCTTACGAGCATCAGGATGTGCCATTTGAACGAGTAGTAGAAGCAATTCAACCAGAACGGTCTTTAAGTCATTCCCCCCTATTCCAGGTGATGTTTGTATTGCAAAATGCACCGATGGGGGAACTAAAATTACCTGGAGTGAGTTTGACTCAGTTAGAACAGCAAAGCACGATAGCTAAATTCGATTTAACTTTGTCAATGAGCAAAACTGAGGAGGGATTAGTAGGGTCGTGGGAGTACAATACAGACTTATTCGATGGCTCAACTATCGAGCGCATGGCGACTCATTTTGAGAACTTGTTGAGTGCGATCGTCGCCAATCCCCAACAGACCGTGGCAGAATTACCTTTACTGAGTGAAGCAGAACGGCATCAACTGTTAGTGGAATGGAATGATACGGCAAAAGAATATTCGCAAGATAAATGTATTCACAAGTTATTTGAGGAGCAAGTAGAGAAAACACCGGATGCAGTAGCGGTGGTGTTTGAAAATCAGCAGTTAACCTATCGGCAATTAAATCAAAAAGCCAACCAACTAGCACATCACCTGCAAAGCTTAGGGGTCGGTGCGGAGGTACTGGTAGGTATTTGCGTGGAACGTTCGATTGAGATGGTAGTGGGACTGTTGGGCATACTCAAGACAGGTGGTGCATATGTCCCCCTCGATCCCAAGTATCCACAAGAGCGATTGAGTTATATGTTGGCAGACTCGAATGTTGGGGTGTTATTGACCCAAGAGTCGTTGCTGGAATCTTTACCGTCACATAATGCACGAGTGGTTTGTTTAGATAGAGATTGGAGTGCGATCGAACAACACAGCCAGGAGAATCTCGATCTTAAGGTAAGTTCGGAGAATTTAGCTTACGTAATTTATACTTCTGGCTCTACTGGAGTCCCCAAAGGAGTTTTAGTCGAACATAAAAATGTGGTTCGTTTATTCGCAGCCACTCAGTCTTGGTATCACTTCAATGTTAATGATGTTTGGACTAATTTCCATTCTATTGCTTTTGACTTTTCCGTCTGGGAAATTTGGGGAGCGTTATTTTATGGTGGACGACTTGTAATTGTCCCCTACTGGATAAGTCGAGATACTCAAAGCTTCTACGACTTGCTGTGCGAGGAAAATGTAACAGTACTCAACCAAACCCCATCTGCTTTCCGCCAACTGATTAACGTTGAAAAATCTGACCAGAAGCGATCGCAACTAAGTTTGCGGCTAGTTATTTTCGGTGGCGAAGCCTTAGATTTACAGAGTTTAAAGCCTTGGTTTGAGCGACATGGGGATAAAACTCCGCAGTTAGTAAATATGTACGGTATTACAGAAACAACCGTACACGTTACTTATCGTCCCCTAACGAGCGACGATCTTAACAGTAGTAGCAGTCTTATCGGTCGTCCCATTCCCGACTTACAAACATATATCCTCGACGATCGCTTACAACCAGTACCGATTGGGGTTAAAGGTCAAATTTATGTTAGTGGAGAGGGTGTAGCACGAGGTTACTTAAATCGTCAGCAGTTGACCGAGGAAAGGTTTATTCCTAACCCATTCCAGGGACGAGAAAGTCGGCTTTATCAAACAGGAGATTTAGGGCGCTATTTGCCTAATGGCGATATTGATTATCTCGGTCGTATCGATAATCAAGTGAAGGTGAGAGGTTTCCGCATCGAACTCGGAGAAATTGAAGCAGCCCTCAATACCCATCCCGAAATCGAACAAGCTGTAATTATTGCCAAAGATGACATTTCAGGAAACAAACACTTAGTTGCTTATGTAGTTAATCGCTCGCTCACAACTAATCAACTGCGTGAATTCCTCGTTTCCAAGCTACCAGAATATATGGTGCCTTCTGCTTTTGTCAGTTTAGAGAGTTTACCGTTAACAGCCAACGGCAAAATAGATAGGAAAGCACTACCAGCACCAGATGGGGAAATTAACCGAGAACGGGAATACGTAGCACCAGGTACAGCCATAGAACAAACCTTAACCAACATTTGGCAAGAACTGCTTCTTAAGCAAAAAATCGGCATCCACGACAACTTCTTCGAAATCGGCGGCGACTCCATCCTCAGCATTCAAGTAGTTTCTCGTGCCAAAAACTCAGGAATACAAATCACAGCCAAACAAATATTCCTTTATCAAACTATCGCCGAACTAGCAAAGGTTGCCAATACAACAGCCACCGTAAGTGCTCGACAAGGTATAGTTACTGGAGTTGCACCCCTAACACCAATTCAACATTGGTTCTTGGCACAAAATTCCTCAGACGCACACCATTACAACCAATCAGTTTTACTGCAAATTCCCAACGATATAAAACCTGAATTACTCGAAAAAGCTGTAGACAGATTACTTTCCCATCACGATGCTTTGCGTTTACGATTCAGATCCCAAGGAGCTCAGTACAAACAGATAAACCATGGATTAGGTTATAGGGTACCATTTTCTCTAGTAGATTTATCGTCAACTCCTGTCCTCGAACACTCGCAAACTTTATCAAAAATCGCCACAGAATTTCAAGCCAGTTTAAACCTCTCCAGAGGACCTCTGATGCAAGTGGTGATGTTTAACTTGGGGAGTGAAGTTGATGCACGTTTAC
>JASJCW010000357.1 GCA_030065265.1 Prochloraceae cyanobacterium | reverse complement strand
ACTTCGTAAACGTTCTTTAATTGAAACTGTTAATGACCAATTAAAGAATATTTCTCAAATTGAGCATTCAAGACATCGCAGTGTTTGGAACTTTTTGGTTAATCTTTTCGCTGGATTAATTGCTTATACTTACTTGCCTGTTAAACCACATTTAGATTTAGAACCAAAAGGCAACATAGCTTTACCAGACGCTCTTTTCTAACTTTATCCTAAATATTGAACTAAACCGTCTAGTCTGCGAAGAGGGGGAGATATACCGATACGCACTGCGGAGATATATCTCCAAATACCTTTAATTTCAAGCTTTCTAACTTCGTCGAACTCACGTTGAAGAAATTTGAGCTAGAACTTTACGGCTGAGTGGCTCGGCTGCTTCAATGGTTTTGAAGGTAATCAGTTTGTAATAGTCATTTCCTTGCTTGCGGCTGAACCAAATAGCTGGTGCAAATTTATTTTCAGGCGATCTTCGTTTGTAAATTTTTCCGTGCCAAGATACTGCTGATACTCCATCAGAGTCTCGATCCAGGATTTTTGCTCCGATACTGTTCCAATCAAAGTCTTGATATTCTTCGAGCCCAGTAACCACGAATCCTTGCTCTGTTTCAGTTATTATTCCAAGGGTTTTTAATACTGGCGCAACTGATGAATCGCTTTTGTACCAAGCTTTGAGGTAATATTTCGTATCGGTAGAATCTTCGATTTTATCGAGGGTAAAACCATCGTCAAGGATATTGGGATTAACCGCGTAAAGCTTAGATCTTCCTCTTTGAGGTTGAACCCTTTCAACTTGTTCAACTTTTGCATTTTTTGGGAGACTATCGCTCAAGTTTATTCCAATATGCTCGGCTCTCATAGCCTGGTGTTTGCACTGTTTCTTTTTACCAGTGCGTACTCGGTTATTCCAGTCAGGGCATGAGCAGTAGCTATTCGTTACTTGATATTTTGTTCCTGTACTTTTATTAATCGTTTGTGAGTAATCTTTGTTCCACCAATATCCTTGAAATGCTTTCGGTGAAATGAATGTCGCTAATCTTTGACCGTTTGCCAGCTCATAATGCACCCAAGGTGTTCTCCCTCTGCCTAGCTCTTTGATAAATCTGATGATTTTGATAAAAGAGCGATCGAGGACTGCTGATAGTGCATTTAAAATTTGACTGGGGGTTCTGAAATGCTTAAGCCTTTGCTGTATAAGCGTTTGATGTGTCATCATTATGTTGATACGAATTATGTTTTTTTAATCCCTCGCTGTATAGCCAGTGGGGGATTTTATTTGTTATTAGCTTAGTATTATTAAATATTATTTGTCAATCACTAAGTAATATTTTTAACGTTTTAAATAATATCTATGATATAATAGATTGTGAAATATCCATAACTTGTATGAAAATAGGCATACAGCTTATGGATGGAGTATGGAGAGAAGACAAGATAAAATGGTGAGAATTTCAGCAACTATTCCTGAAGATATAGTTGAAAAATTTAAAGAATATTGCAAACAAGAGAGACGTTCCATGTCTGCACAAATTACTTTTTTGATGGAAAAAGCTTTAGAACAAAAAGAAGAAGAACAACAACAAAAGCAAAAAAAGGATTAAAAATTAATAGACTTATAGAGTAAAACAATTTAATTTATGCATAATCTAGAATGGCAATATTTAGAAGAACGCTCTAACTCATGGAGACGGCAGCTTTATATTAAAGGTAAAAAGTTGTTAGCATCTGATATTTGGTCAGATGCAATCGTAAATAAAATGACTCCTAATGAAGTCGCAAATAATAAGGGTTTACCGATTGAAGCCGTTAATGAGGCAATTGCCTATTGTCAAAGTCATCAGGCATTAATTGAAGAAGAAGCGATCGCAGAACGTAATTATTTAGAGTCAAAAGGATATCAACTTGAGCCTAAGATTGCTCATCGATGAAGATTTTCAGGATAAAATTTTGGTTAAATTACTATTAAAAGCAAAGCACGATGTAATTACCGCCAATGATGCTCTTTTATCAGGACAGGCAGATACTAAAGTTTTAAATTACGCTACTAAAAATAATCGCATTGTTTTAACTCGTAACTGTCAAGATTTTGAAGCACTACATTTAGCTGGTACAAAGCATTCGGGAATTTTCGGTGTTTATCGAGAAGCAAATGTTTTAAAGAATATGAGTTTTCCCGCAATCGTTAAAGCCATTGCTAATATCGAGGCATCAGGGATTCTGCTTGTCAATCAGTTCATTATACTCAATCATTGGAATTATTGAGAGATGAATGATAGGCTCGCCACTAACTAGCAATTCACCTTCAGCTACAGCCAGATAACATTCAAGTTACGACTATTCCAAAACTGCCTCAATCTCTCGATAATATAGATGTATTAATGTTCGATATATCAACAGCTGAGTCTCCCAGCTTTAGACTTATCGAAGAAATATCGTTTGATGGTGATATAGTTGTATTTGCTGGCTCAGATCTATCGCGGATCTCTGACCTGTTGGCGAATATGTCACAGGGGACATTACACGACATACTATGAAGGAGCGAAATTAAAATTACTCATTATGTAGTGCTGTAAATTTTACGCTCAGATTACTTTCGCCAACAGTATCATCTCGCACGAAGATCGCTTTAAGATAATGTCGCAAGAATTCCCCTTTTTCTTTGAACAACCTTTTAGGCTTAAAAAAAGAGCTTTAATGCACATTTTGAAGTTGTTGAGCCATATTTGGTCGTTTTCGTTGAAAAATTAAAGGAATGCCACCTGCTGGCGAAATAGTAAAACCTCTACGCTGCGGCTTAACTATTTGTTGAGAAGCTAAACTTAATTCATATTTAGAAATTATCGCAGCTAAAACCAATCTCATTTCTAATTCAGCTAAAGCTGCGCCTAAGCATCTCCGATTGCTACCACCAAAAGGAAAATATTCATAAGCAGAATATTGCCGCTCTAAAAATCTTTCTGGTTTAAACTTTTCAGGTTCGGGATAAAGATCTTCACGATGATGCACCAAATACATACTTGGTGCTAACATAGTTTCTGCTGGAAAATCATATCCCATGATTTTCATGGGAATTTTGGTAATGCGGGGAAAAATAATCGGAATTACCGGATATTTACGCAAAACTTCTTGACAAACAGCATTTAAATAAGGAAGTTTTATTATTTTTAAAGCTTCAAAGTTAACAGAAGAATCTAACTCTTTTCTGAGTTTCTCTAAAACTGAAGGATGCTTTAAGATTTCATAAAAAGCCCAAGCTAACATAGTAGCTGTGGTTTCGTGCCCGGCAAACAATAGAGTCATTAATTCGTCTTTTAATTCGGCATCCGTCATTGAGTTTCCTGCTTCATCTTTTGCCGACATCATTAGACTTAGGGCATCATTAGCGATCGCTTCTGAAAAAGATCTTCTTTGTTCTATTTCTTCTTGTAACAGTTTATAAATTTCCTCTTTACAATATTTGATATTCCCCCAAGGACTCCATCTTCCCCAATCTTGTTGTAAAAAATCCAGAAACAAGAAACTCGAACGTAACGGAGAATCACTTACATCTAACATTTGGGCAAGTAATGGCTTAATCTTTTGATATCGCTCTCCTTGAGAAATACCAAATACTACGTTGAGAATTACTTCTAAAGTAATTTCTTGAGTTACTTTTCGAGCAATTATTTGTTGCCCTTCTTGCCATTGTTCTGCTGTCGAAATTGCAATTTCACAAATCGATTCTGCACTCTTGTGCAAAGCATTTCCGTGAAAGGCAGGCATCAGCAGTTTACGCTCTCTTTGATGTCGTTCTCCATCGTATAAAAATAGAGAATTCTCTCCAACTAATGATTTAACTATGTAATTTGAACGCCCTACATCAAAATTATCAGCATCTTGACTAAAAATTTCTTTTACCCCTAATGGAGAGCCGATTACAACAAAAGGAGGAAAAACTTTCATCCTAAAAGTAAATACATCTCCATATTTTTGTCTACATTCTTTTTGATAGGTTAAAGGATCTTGTATCCATCTAATTAATTGCCACCAATCTGGGCTATTCGGGCCTATTGGTAATTTATCTTTCATCAGTATTATTATGTTAAGTTTTATAATTCAAAAGAAATAATCTCAATCGTTCTTAATTTGATTATATTTAATCGGTAAGTTTGCTTAAATAAAAATTTTAACTATCAGTGCAACGATTCCACCTATTAAAGAAGAAATACCAACTCGGCTTAAGAACTCTAAGTTGCTAACTCTTGTATTAATTCCGTCTATTTTTTCTGTTAGTTTTCCTTCTATCCCATCCATTTTATTATCTAAGGCTTTTATTTCCGCTTTTAGTTCGTTTCTAGTCCCTGCTATTTCTGCTTTTAGTTCGTTTCTAGTCCCTGCTATTTCCGCTTTTAATTCCGCTTGTCCAATTTTAATTTCGGTTACATCTTTTTCTAATTTATCCATCTTGCCATTAAGATCGCTACTCAGTTTGGCGATAGCATCCAAAATGGCTTTATCTCTTGTTTCTAGATCGTTGCTTGTCATATTAGTCTGCCCCTGCTTGCTATTATTTTAGTTGAAGGATCTGTTGGGTTTTTATATTTAAAACGAATGCCACTGACTTAAGCTGAGATTACCGCCCAGTATAGATTTAAGCAGCTTTCATTTTTGCGCGAAGAATTTGGCGAGGTTCTTGCATTAAAGGATAAGCTTTTGGACGACGCTTCTTAACTCTAGGTTCAACCCTTCCAATTCTTTTTTCTTGATAACTATCAGCAATAGTTTCTAACATTGTTTTATAGATTTTTTGTCCCTTTACTTTTGTTTTATTAATTAATTGTGCAATAAAATTATTCAAATGCTGTCTAGTAGTTTGTAGAGAAAAGCGAATAGGATCGAGATCTACAACGACTCCAGACTGATACATTATTGTTCGTAGTAAATTATAAGCTAATAAATAAGTATAAATTTCTTTTCTTATCATTTCTGGAGTTTTACAGCTTAAAACATCCATACCTAAAGTAGTTTTTATGTGCTTTAAATTTATTTCTGCTTGCCATCTATCATCGTAAAGATCTAAGATCTCACCGGCTGGATACTGGATCGCATCTAAAAAGAGCGTAACCACAATAATTTCTTTAGTACGATGACCAGGGATACAAATGTAGGCATGAAGTTCTCTTAAAACTAAATTTTTAGGTAAAGAATCAAAATCTTGTTGTGATATATTTGCTGGTTTTACGAATGGTTTATCCCAAAGTATAAGGCGTTCATGAGGATATTTTCTAGTTTTTTTTCTTGCTCTTATTTGTCTTTTTATTATCTTCAACTACAGTATATTTAGGCTTCTTTTTCCCTTTTGCAACACGACCTTGGTGTAACCTGGTAACGATGTCACAGCCTCCATTTAGCCATAAACAAATATCTGTATAAGCGCAAAATGCTCTATCTCCTAAAAGAATATCACCTATTTTTAAATATTTACTCAATTGACGGGCTAAATTAATATCGTGGGTTTCCCAAGTATCGATCGTTATTCCAATAACTGCTCCGGTACAATAACTAAACAAAACACCAATTGCCGCAATCGGAAATCCACAACCAACCTTTTGAGAAGGATGCTGTGGATAGGCTTTCTGGTTTTCTAACGTATCTGGCATTGAAACTGAAGAACCATCAATACTTTTTACATGACGACCGTGCCATAAATCTTTTTTATCTACTTGTTTTTCTAAATTTTGCGATGACAAATCTAAAAGTTTTTTAAATAAAATCTCTGGCAATTTCTTTCTGGCTCTACAATATGCTCCTGTATTTTCTGATGGTCGCTCTTTTCCTTCTGCTACTAAATAACTGATAACTTTACTAACAGCATTTTTACAACTATGATCTGGATCTAATACCTGTAAAAGAAATGACCATACTATTACAATAGGACTGTATAATCTACTTCTATATTTTATTCCTAAATCATTAATAATATCTTCAATTATTTTACTAGGTAATATTTCTTGAAATGGAAGACCAACTGACTTTGCGGATGCGACCCCGCGTCGGCGCAAGACGCAAGGGAAGCGCACCAAGCAGTAAACTTATTTATCAAAATCTGGACTGGCTGTTTGCGTTTTCTCATCAATGACTTGAATGTAAATTAAGCTCAAATCCAGTCATATCATGATTTGTCGCACTTTTTGAGTTGGCGATCGAGCTTTTAAGTCAGTGCCATTCGACTAAAGATCTAGTTGGAAAATTGTTTGGAGATAGAGGTTATATCTCTCAAAAATTATTTGAAGAACTATATGAAAGAGGACTTCAATTGATTACTCGTTATAAAAAGAAGATGAAACAAAAATTAGTTAAACT
>JASJCW010000045.1 GCA_030065265.1 Prochloraceae cyanobacterium | reverse complement strand
CAATTTGATTTGAACAGAGCGATCGAGGTTGCATAGATTTACTAGAGCCGATCGCTTAACGATTCAAGAAAGTCGTCTATAATGTTGAATTTAGCTTAAATTATTAGATAAAGACAACTATTAAGCAAATTCCCTTCAGATTATTTATTTTAACCAGCTACGCCTCTCATAACAGCGATCGCAGATTTTATTAAAATTGAGTATTTCCCGATAGTATTAGTTTGGTCGTAAATTTCTATTTTGTATTATTAAATCAGACAATAAATTTCGATTTATTTTAAAGCAATTGTCGATTGGATTATTTTTAGATTTCAATTTTTTTCTTGATAATAATGATGGCATTGAATTGATTATTTTTAAGAGTAAATCAAATTTACGATCGTTTTTTTCTGACCTATTTTTACTCAATAAGTTTTTAAAAAAAATTCAAGAGCTATTTGCCGAGGCAAGATTTTAATCTCTCCCTGGGAAAGAGATTGGAGGTTGATATTATTTTAAAACAGCAAAAATAATTTTGAAAATCCAAGTAATTTGTTAAAGGGAAATAATTACCTTAAAAAGCTATAATCTTTGCGAGGCTTGAACTAGATTCAATTATTCTGTATAATAAAATAGCGAACCTAGTCAAACAGTAATAATAGTAAAATCTCCGTCAAAACTAATCGATTTTTTTTAGTTTTGTAAAATAGCGACGGATAACTATTTAGTTTTCGACCAGAAAGAACCCTTAAACAGATCTAAATAATGCCAAATTCTCACCACAATAAATTCTTAGCTAGGATACTTAATAGTGTCCTAATTGCTCTAGGAATAGCTACAATTGTTTTTTTTAGAAAATCGCCCACAATTACATTTCCAAGTGATTCACCTCAAGTTAGAGCTAATTTAAATTATTAGTAACGCGATCGGTAACTTATACTTAGTTACCGATTTTTTTGTCTTTTGCTATGTTCGATCGCTGGAAAAATCTTGAAGTCTTGCCACCATTTGAGCGCGTGCAGAAACATTAAGTTTGCGAAATATTCTTTTAAGAGTAGCTTTAACAGTATTTTGAGTAATCCACAGTTGCGAGCCAATTTGAGAATTAGTTAATCCTGTTGCGACTAATTGAGCTATTTGCAGTTCGCGGGGTGTCAAACTCGCAGCTAAAGGGGAATCAAATCTATTTTCTTGAGATCTCAGCGCAGCCAAAGTTGCAGAAAAATGAGTGGAGATTCCGCTTAGCTTAGCCAGATCTAGGCGATCGAACGCTGGAGTATCTTTAGCTCGACCAAAATAAATTCCACCAACGAGACGACCTTCCCCGACAATAGGAGCGATCGCCATATGTTCGTGGTCGTAACTAGCACAAAAATTTTGATACATTTCACTTTTCTTCCAACCACCTCCAGGAAAGATGGTTTCATCGTGAACTGGTGCGTGGTAATTTTGAACGTAATCTAGCAACGGATCGGCGATCGCTTGCTTTAATAATTTTTGATACTGTTCTACAAACTCATCTACATTTTCGATCCCTTTTATATCCACCGCAGCAAGACGAAATTCTCTATCATAAAGATGCAATCCCCAATCTTGCGCGCCAAAATGTTCGCCAAGATCGCTATCTAAAAAGCGCGATCGCAATTCTATTTCGTTTTTAGCCGAAGAGATTTTAATAAATAGATCTTGAAAAGAGTCAACCATTTATCTAATTCGAGTGAAAATGTACCCACTTGGGTAATATACTAACTCGATGTTGGTTTTTATACTAATAGCAATACGCTCTAAAATTAGCTATGGAAACTCAAAGAAATTGTCAGCTCTTACTATTTTTATTAGTTATTAATATTATCTCTACAACACTTCACTACACTGATAATGCTCTTTTTGTGGATTTATATCCCGAACCAGAATGGTTTACAACTGCTGGAGTATTCGCAACACTTATTATCATGACACCGGTAGGAATATTGGGTTATTGGCTGTATAGCAAAAGATTTTTTTGGTCGTCTTATTTTTGTTTAAGTTTTTATTCCCTTACAGGTCTTTCTAGTCCGGGACACTATCTATATCCAATGGTAAATTCTATCTCACTGAAAATGCATTTATTAATTTGGTGCGATGCTTTTGCTGGACTAGGTTTAACGATCTTTGTAGCGCGCTCTCTCTTATCTTTACAAGAATGGCGCAAAAAAGAAGTAATTTAGTGATTTATTTAGAAGGAAAAATTATTATGTCTCAATACCGATATCCCGATGCGATCGTCGATACTAAATGGCTCTTAGATCGCCTCGAAGATCCAAATATTTGCATCATTGAAATGGATCTCGATCCAGAACAATATCAACAAGGTCATATCCCCGGTACAATTTTTTGGCATGCTAGTAAAATCTCATTATCGGATTTAAGTATTAATTTCGATCTAGCCAATTTAGAAAATCTTTTATCCAGTTCTGGTATTAATAATAATACTACTGTGATTGCCGTTCCTGGAAAATTTCCTGCAACTGCTGGTTTGATTTTTTGGTTGTTAAAATTCTTGGGAAACGATGACGTAAGAATTCTGAACGGAGGAAGACAAAAATGGATTGCAAAAGGTCTTCCTTTAACAAAAGAAGAACCAAAAATAACACCAAGTAACTATAAAATTGAATCTCAAGATAATAGTTTGCGAGTCTTTCATCAAGAAGTTTATGAATCGATAAATCAAAGCGATCGAGTAATAGTAGATGTTCGCACCCCTCAAGAATATAGCGGCGAAATATTTACGATCGCACCTCCTATAAAAACAGAAAGAGGCGGACACATTCCCGGTGCAATACACCTTTATTACGAAGCCTGTTTAAATGAAGATAAAACTTTTAAATCTTTTGATGAGTTAGAAAAAATTTACAGTCAAAAAGGTATCACTCGCGATCGACTTATAATTCCTTATTGTGCAGTTGGGGCGCGATCTAGTCATACTTGGTTTGTCTTAAAATATTTATTAGGCTATCCTAACGTCAGAAATTATGACGGATCTTGGAATGAATGGAGTCGGATCGAAGGAATGCCGATCGCAAATTTAAAAATGAATCGATTAAACTAATGATAAACGAAATTAAACATCAAATCGGTTTAGTTATTTACCCGAAAATGACACAGTTAGATATTCTCGGGCCTCATCAAGTTTTTGCCTTAATTCCTAATGCTAAAGTTCATCTTTTATGGAAAACAAAAGACCCAATAACTAGCGGTGAAGGCTTGACAATTTTACCGACTACTGCTTTTGCTGAATGTCCTCAATTAGATGTTTTATGTATTGGTGGTGGAGAAATAGGACAAGTTGAAATGATGCGCGATCGCGAATTATTAGAATTTTTGGCTTTACAGGGTAAAACAGCTAAATATATCACTTCAGTATGTACTGGCTCTTTAATTTTAGCTGCTGCTGGCTTATTACAAGGATATCGCGCGGCAACTCATTGGTTACTTCGCGAACATTTAGCAATGTTGGGTGTGGAAGTAGCAACCGAAAGAGTGGCGATCGATCGCAACCGTATTACTGGGGGTGGAGTAACTGCTGGAATTGATTTTGGCTTGGTTGTAGCGGCTCAACTTTGCGGCGAAGAAACGGCTCGAGCGATACAATTATTACTCGAGTATAATCCGGCACCTCCTTTTAATGTTGGTTCGCCTGAAACTGCTGGAGATTTATTAGTAGAAACAGTTAAAAAGATGGGCGATCGCCTGATTCAAGCTTCTTTAGCACAAACACAAGAAACGGCAAAACAACTTGGAATTGAAAATTAAATATTGACTGGTAAAAGAAAAATTTAAGGTTCTTATTTTAGCCGAATCTGCAGTTAAAATTACAGTACCTTCTTTTTTTTTACTAACTAACTGCTGCTTAGATTTAAATTTAATACTTTCGGATCGCTAATTTTCTTTGTCCCATTTTTAAAAAACTATTTTTAGGTGCATTTTTTTACCATTATTTTAAAATATCTCAGAATTAAATTATATTTAATGGAAAGTTTAGATAATTAGATTTATATTTTCCCGCTCGTTCAATAATAATTGCACAATCAATTGAACTGTTTTTACACTAGCAGCAGACAAAGATATCACAATTCAGCTTGTTAGTTAGATTTATAATAATTCAAAAATCGCCTATATTTTTCTAAAGTTACAATTATTTTTAACTTTTTATAATAATAGATCTTTTCAGCTAGTAGTAGAGTAATGGTAGCAACCTTGGTAAATGTAAAAATCAAAAATCTTAAAAGATTTAATTTAGATTGTTTGGCAATTTTTACTGGAAGGGGAATTTAGCATCAGTAGATTATTGGGGCTTTTATCGTTCTACTAACAGCTTTGCACGCATTTTTCAATTCCATAGATCGAACAATCTGGTTATAACAATGATGAAAAAATTGATTAGTTTTTTAACTTTAGGAATTTTATTAACTTGTGGAACTGCTGTTACAAGCCTGGGTAAATACAATCCTCCTGAAGAGAAATCAACACCGAGCCGATACACTCGTTCTACCGGATCTCGAGGTACTTGCAATGCGAATACAGAAATTCCCCTTACTTTACTTGCTCCATATACTCACGTAGGACAAAC
Organism: Prochloraceae cyanobacterium; assembly: GCA_030065265.1. Taxonomy (GTDB): domain Bacteria; phylum Cyanobacteriota; class Cyanobacteriia; order Cyanobacteriales; family JASJDA01; genus JASJDA01. Next base: position 16,142 of record JASJCW010000045.1, on the reverse strand, counting down.
TAGCTCTCAATATCCTCTCTTAGCTTGGTACGTATCTGAAACTGACTCTCGAGCAATGAACTTATCAATTTATCAAAAAGATCGCGATCGAGAACCAAAATTGATTTATGGCTTTAAATTGAAAAATCCTGGAGGAATTATCAAATTTTCCTTACCTCGAAATAGATCGGGTTTAAAAAGAGGTTCTCGCTATATTTGGCAAGTAGAACTTATTTGCGATCGCACTTTTCCAGCCAAAAACGTAGTCGCCAGTGCTGAGATCGAAGTAGTTGGGGAGAAAGTTTCCCGCGATCGATTGTGGTACGATACCTTAGAATTGAGTTTAGAGGCAGCACAAAAACGACTTGTTACCCAACAGACAAAAGCTTTATTAAAACAATTGGCGTTGTTAGAAAAACAAGTTAACAACAAAGGCATCATTCAAAGCCAACGTTTGATGAAAGTCCTATTACTCGAAAATCCCCTTCAAATAAGCGAACCAGAACTAGCAGAGTGAATTAAAAGAGGCTTCCCCCGCAACAACGAAGGAAACAACAAAAAAACTGGCAAGTTAATTTCTCAAAGAAACTTGTAAACTACTAGGTTCTCCTAAATTACCTTCTAAAACAATTTCTCGCTCGTTCGCATCGAGATGGCGTAAAATCTTGTAAATTGATTCTATATCGCTTTCTGCTGCTGCTTTTTGAGCTAATTCAGATAAAGACAGTGGCGCATTAGCAGTTTTTAAGACCTGCATTACTTGATTTTGTAAATCTAATATAGATGCTGCTGCTTTTTTGCCTGCTTCTACACCTGGCTGATGGTAAGCATTGATATTAATCAAAGAAGCGTATAAACCAACGGCGCGATCGTAGAGCGCGATTAAAACTCCAACATAAAAAGCATCTACCTTGGGAATAGTAACAGTAATCGAATCTCTTTGATTTTCATACAATGCTTGACGAGTTCCCTGTAAGAAACCAGATAAGAAATCTCCAGAAGTAATTCCCGGTTCAATTTCAATCCCTTTGCCTTTGCGATCTTGAAGAACTTCGATAAAAGTAGCAAAGAAGTTGGGAACTCCTTCTCTTAATTGTTGTACGTAAGCGTGTTGGTCGGTAGAACCTTTGTTTCCGTAAACAGCGATGCCTTGATGGACGATCCTACCGTCGAGATCTTTTTCCTTGCCTAAAGATTCCATGACTAGCTGCTGTAAGTAGCGACTAAACAAGAGCAAACTATCTTGATAGGGTAAAACTACCATATCTTTTTCTCCTTTGCCATTGCCAGCATAATACCAGGATAAAGCCAGTAAAGCTGCTGGATTGCTCTTGAGATCTGCGGTTCTGGTTAAGGTATCCATTGCTTTAGCACCATCCAACATAGCTTGAATGTCGATACCTTGTAAAGCCGCATCTACTAAGCCGACTGCTGACATTTCTGAAGTTCGTCCTCCTACCCAGTCGTGCATGGGAAAGGTGGCTAGCCAATTTTCTGATTTAGCTTGTTGATATAGTTTAGAACCTTCACCTGTAATTGCAACTGCATGGGAGCTAAAATCAATTCTTTGAGCCGCGTAAACTGCTTTTGCTTCTATCATCCCGTTGCGAGTTTCGGGAGTACCTCCAGATTTGGAGATCACAATCACTAAAGTTGTATTCAGCCTTGCGCCTATTTGCGCGATCGTGCGGTCTATCCCGACTGGATCGGCATTATCGATAAAATGAATTTTCAAAGGCGGATCGATCGGTGCTAACGCTTCAGAAACAAATTGCGGGCCTAAAGCAGATCCGCCAATACCGATAGAAAGTATATCGGTGAATTTTTCTGCTCCAGGAGGCTTGATTTCACCTGTATGAACTTTGGTGCAAAAACTTTCGATCTCTTCTAAAGTTTCAACTATTTGTTTTTTTAATTCTGGAGTTGGAGCTAAATCTGGATCGCGCAGCCAATAATGACCGACCATGCGATTTTCATCCGGGTTGGCGATCGCCCCTGCTTCCAAAGCTGCCATGTCTTTAAAAGCTTTTTCAAAAGCGGGTTTCATTTTTTCGACAAAGCGATCGTCGAAGCTTACCCGGCTCACATCTAAGTAAAATTCCAGTTCTTTGTCATAAAATAACCATTCTTGGTAGCGTTGCCAAAGTGCAGCAGTGTCCATAATAATTAGATCGAGTTTATCTGTGCGCTACTTGTTAAGTTTAGATATTGTTGGCTTCTAGTGGTTTGAGTTTTTAGTTTTTCTACGGTTTCGAGCTTTTTTTGTTTTGTCCTTGAGGATGCGATCGCACAATAATATCCGTTAAAAATTTGCAAATTAGCAAAAATACCGTTGTTAATTGGGCTAGAGTAATGTCAAACTATCCACTAAAACATCATCTAAAATAGGAACATACCATGAGTAAACTTCGTAATTTCTTACTTGCTGCTGGAGTAACTGCGGTCGGTGCGGTGGGAACTAAAATGGCAGTTGATTATTTTCAGCGTAAAAAAGAAGAAGAAGAGGCTGTTGAAGAAGTCGATGCTTCTCTCTCGGAAGCCGACGATATCGATCCCGAATCTATTTCTTCAGAAGAAGTTGCTTATGTGACTGTAGATCCGAGTTCCGTTCAAGATTTCCTCGATCGCAGTTTTGGTTCTCCGGGTCGTTACGTTCCTACTCGCCCTCCCAAAGTTTTTGACTATCAGGGACAACAATATATGGTTATCTGGGCTTACGATAATCAAAAAGAAAAAAATCAAATGTTAGCTTTTATCTACACCGATGCAGGCCGTAAGATGATCGGTAGTGTTGGTTATACTGCCGATGTTACTGATTACAATATTAATATGGAAGAAACTCCTTTTGCCGTAGAAGTTAACGAGGAACAAATCACTAGCGGCCAGGGACAAACCGATGGAGCTGAAGAAGTTGATTTCGTTCTCGCAGCATAAATTAAATTGACTAATTTACAAAAATTAAGTCGAGGTCTTTGTCGATTTTGCAGACGAACCCCGACTTTTCTAATTTTAAGAATGGAAATTTTTTGAGATTTTCTAAGCCGAGATATGCTTCTCGCGCCATTTTCTTAAATCTTGGGCCCAATTATAAGCTCTTTCAATATATTCTGCAGCTTTAGCTTTATATTCTGGCTCTGGTAATAAAGACTCCCATTCTTTAACTTGATCGCTTTGTAATAATACTTTTTCTACTTCTTGGCGATCGTCGGGAGATTCGGAGAGAACTTTAAGCGCGATTTCTACGTCAACTTCCCAAGTATCTACTTCTTTAGTCGGACTGTTAGCGAACTCTGAAGATTGATGAACTTCTTGTTGGAATTTTTGATATCTTTGTCTGTATAATTGCTTTTGTAATTCAATTAGATGTTCTTCAGAAGTTGCTACTTCCATTTCGTTAGCTGAATGGCCGTTACCGTTACCGTTGCCGTTACTTTTGCTAGGAACTACAAGATTTTCTTCCGCACTAATTTGTTGAGTTTCCCAATTTTCAGCATTGCTATCTTGGGTATTGTGAACTAGTATATCGTCTCCGTCTTGATGAGAATTGGCAGGTTCGGCTTTTGCTTCTGAACCTTCTTCAGGAGATTCTTCTGCATTACCGTTATATTTCATCGATTTGCCCGTACCTAAAACTACTGCTAGTCCGGTTACAGATAAAGCTACCATAAAGCCAATTTGAATTAATTGAGGTGGCAGTGGAGATTTTTTCTTGGCTTTTTCTTCTGCGGCTGCACCGGGGGATGCTAATGTTCCTAATAGAAGCAAATTAATGCTAATTAACGTTAATATTTTTTTGGCTCGGTTGTTCATCTGGCTTATTTCTCTCTAACTCTTACTTTAAAATTTTATCAATGGTTGTTTCAAGCAGCAGATTATTAAGTGAAACAATAAATTTTTAATTATCGCTGATTGATATCTTACACCATTTTATCTTGTCTTTTTATTTAAACAACAGTTATTTTGTTTACAATTGCCAAAAACTTTGATAAGCAATTGATTTCCTGAATTTTTTTTGATAATTAATTATCACCTATTTGATGTCAGGCAGTGCTTCAAAAAAACTTATCATTTAAACCTATAATCTACATTTTACTATTGATACGATGAGCGTCGGCAGCAGCAAGAATTGATTCGGCAAAAGCGATCGCATCTCGAGCTGAATCTCCTGCCGTAAGTTGGGCAAGTTCTTCTCGTCTAGTATCGTGATTATCTAATACTTTGACGCGAACTACCGTTCTAATTTCTGACACATTTAATCCATCATTTTCACCAGAATTATTGATAATTTCTTTTGAGACGCGAAAATGAGCGTCTGCCATAGCTGCAACTAGAGGTTGGTGGGTAACGCATAATACTTGCTGTTGTTGCGAAATTTGATGCAGTTTTTCTGCTATCGTTCTGGCAACTTTTCCCGATACTCCAGCATCTATTTCATCAAAAATTAAAGTCTGACTAGCTCCTTCAGATGTTGATAAACTAGCTTTTAATGCTAGTAGGAAACGACTCATTTCTCCTCCTGAAGCAGTATTAGCAAGAGGCTGAATTTTTTCCCCTGGATTGGGACTAAAATAAAATGTTGCTCGATCTGCTCCGGTTATATTAATATCTATCGGGCTAATAATACATTGAAAAACTACCTTATCCATTGCTAAAGGTTTGAGCCGAGCGATTAATTGCTTTTCTAATCTTTGGGCAGTTTTTTTTCTTAAATTAGTTAGTTTTTCGCATTCTTTTTTTAACAATAATTGAGCTTCTTCAGATTGCTTTTCTAACTTTTGAATTTTTGCACTGGTATCTTGTAATTCGTCTAATTCTTGTTTAATTTTTTGATAGTATATTATTGCCTCGCTTAGACTAGGCCCGTATTTTCGACAAATTTGTTTGAGAATTAAGATCCTTTGTTCTGTTGCTTGTAAAGTTTCGGGTTCTGCTTGTAAACTTGCTCCATAAGCATTAATCTGGTGAGCGGCTTCTCCAACTTGAGCGATCGCCGTTCTAACTATTTCTAATAATTGATTTAGTTTTATATCATAATTTACCATCTCTGTCAAAATTGATTCGACTTCTCCCAAGAGATCGGCTGCGGCTAAAGAGTCGCTATCGCTTTGATATAGAGCTTGATAAGCTTTGTAGCTTAATTGCTGGAGTTCGACAATATGAGAGAGGCGATCGCGCTCGATTGCCAATTTTTCTAATTCTAAATCGTCTTTCAAATCAGCAGATTCTAATTCTTCGATTTGATATTTAACCAGATCTAGTCTTTGCAGTCTTTCTCGTTCGCAACGGCGGTCTTTTTCTAAGTTAGAGCAGAGATTGCGGTAAATTTCCCAAGCAGAAGCTACCTGTTTTTTTTGTGCTAGTAAAGGGCGATCGCCGTAGCAGTCTAACAATTCTCTTTGTCGAGCTGGAATCGTTAATTTAACTGTTTGGCCTTGAGCGGTAATTTCTACCAAACGATCGCGCAAAAATTCAATCGCTTGACGATTTACGAGAACACCATTGACTCGCGATCGCGATCGCAAGCTAGACTTAGTAGTGGTTATTTCTCGCGAACAAACCACACTCCCCTCGTCTAGAGGATCTATTTCTCGTTCTTTGAGCCACTCAATTACATCCCGATCGGCCGCAAAAGTAGCTTCGATTGCTGCTCTTGTCGCTCCGGTGCGAATCGTACGAGCGTTTACTTTGCCACCTAAAACAAGATCGATCGCGTCAAGAATAATTGATTTACCAGCTCCTGTTTCGCCAGTAAGGACGTTCAAACCTTTGTCAAATTCTAATTCTAGCTCGTCAATTAGGGCAAAATTTTTAATTCGTAAAAGCAAGAGCATCTTAAAAAAACTCGATAAGCTATAGACAAGAAACGATTGACAACAAAATTGTTACAATTATTAACACGATCGGACTAAGTATCTGTTATTGACCCTATGCCCCAACAAACATTATCTCCAGAATCACAACAATCAAAATCGATCCAAACCGAGACTAATCTAACAAAAATCACAAACAGACAAGAATGGGTAACAAACGACGATCGCTCTGGTGAAAGTTGGCGCTATGACCCAGAGAAAATTAAAGTTTATTATCGCAAGCGTCTTTTGCTAGTTTTTGGTAGATTAATCGACATTATTTCCCCCGCAGTTTCTTTTGTTTTAAGTTTGTGGTGGGATAAAGTCAGAGGTAAATCGAAACAAAACGAAAAGCGTCGAGCGATTCAGCTCAAAGAAATTTTAACTCGGCTCGGCCCTGCTTACATTAAAATCGGACAGGCTCTATCGACCAGACCCGATCTAGTCGCACCGATTTACCTTGAAGAACTTACCAGACTTCAAGACCAATTACCAGCTTTTGACAATGAAATAGCCTATCGTTTTATTGAAGAAGAATTAGGATTTCCTCCTGAAGTTATTTATCAAGAGCTTTCACCCAATCCGATTGCTGCTGCTTCTTTAGGTCAAGTGTATAAAGGGAAACTGAGAAGCGGCGAAACTGTAGCGGTAAAAGTGCAACGACCGGATCTTTGGAAGCGGATCACCCTCGATATTTACATCATGAGGACTTTAGCTTCTTGGGCCCAACAAAATATTAAACGATTGCGATCGGATTTAGTGGCGATCACCGACGAACTAGCAACTCGGGTTTTTGAAGAAATGAACTATCTTCAAGAAGCAGAAAACGCCGAGAGATTTGCCGAACTTTACGGCCACATGGAAGAAATTTACGTTCCTCGCATCTACCGTCAATATACCGGAAGAAGAGTGCTGACGATGGAATGGGTCAGCGGGACGAAATTGACTCAGATCCGAGAAATAGAAGCTCAAGGAATCAATGCAACTCATTTAGTAGAGGTTGGAGTTGAATGTTCTTTGCGGCAATTGTTAGAAAATGGTTTTTTTCATGCCGATCCTCACCCTGGAAATCTCTTAGCCATGTCCGACGGGAGACTAGCTTATTTAGATTTTGGCATGATGAGCGAAATTAAGCCCTATCAAAGATATGGTTTAATTGAGGCGGTAGTTCACCTAGTAAATCGCGATTTTGAAGCTCTAGCACAGGATTACGTCAAATTAGACTTTCTTACTCCAGATACGGATTTAAAACCGATCGTACCCGCTTTAGGGGGCGTTTTTAACAATGCTTTAGGAGCTAGCGTAGCAGAATTAAATTTTAAAAGTATTACCGATCAGATGTCGGCGATCATGTATGAATTTCCTTTTAAAGTTCCGGCTTACTACGCCTTAATTATTCGTTCTATGGTAACTCTTGAAGGGATTGCGATTAATATCGACCCTCAATTTAAAGTTCTCAGTAAAGCTTATCCTTACATCGCTAAAAGATTGTTGACCGATCCGTCTCAAGAATTACGAGCTTCTTTAAGAGATCTGCTCTTCAAGGGTGGTAGTTTTCGCTGGAATCGTTTGGGAAATTTATTGCGTAATGCTAAAGACTCGCAAGACTACGATTTTGACGTGTTGGTCGATCGCAGTTTAGATTATCTGTTGTCAGATCGCGGTGCTTTAATTCGCGAAAAAATAGTCGATGAGGCTGCCAATACTCTAGACATTTACAGCCGCAGAACTCTGTTTAATTTTACTACTTCAATCCGAGAGCAAGTCGGACTTGCAGTCAAAGAAACTCCAGCGGATTTGCGAGATAATGCCCAAACATTGGAACAAATTAAAAATATTTTGGCGATCGTTCAAAATACTCCCGGATTCGATCCGATGAAGTTAGTGCAACTAGTTCCTAAAATATTAGCCAAGTCAGAAACCCACCAAATAGGACAGCAAATTTCCCAAAGATTGGCTCAAAAGTTAGCTGCTAGGCTGATTCGCAATTTGTTAATTGAGGACGAAACAAGCCGCGCACCGCGTAGCGGATCTCTTCGAGATCGCCCCAACTATGCAATCGTAAAAACTGCTCCTAATTTCTTACCATCTGCAACTGGTTTTAAGTAAAATTGCCCAAATACTCTCAAAACCCAAGACAGGATCGATCGATTAAGCTCGATCCTGCAGTTTTTAATCTTGACCGCATGTTAAAGATATGTATGAGTAAAGATTAACTTAATTGATGAGATCGAAGTGGAAAAAATTAGCCAAGATATTAAATTTATTAATTAGATAAGAACAATTTATAAACTTGACAAAAGGGTAAGAAACATATACATTCTGACAGTAAGCGGAAATATAAAGAGATGTAGTCGTGGCTTGCGAACTCCCCGTTATTTTAAAAGGCTAAAGTCACCAATAATTCTGTCAGCTCAACATTAGGAATTATTGCCCCAACAGTTACTGAAACATTGATTTCAAACAAGGGTGAGCAAAACAAAATATAATCCTTGGGGCGCAGGGATTGAAGCCTGGGTATTAGTTAATTACACTAATACAGTAAGTGTTAGTTTCACTGATAGTGGTGGAACGAGATCGCTTAATAAATAGTAAGACTCTTGAGGATAATCGCAAGATGAAAGTAAAACAGAGCCGACTAATTGAAACGGGAAGCCCCGACCGAAGCTAAACGCGAAAGTCGTGGGTACGTCACGATTGACAAATAAGAGAATCAATAATTTTTGATAACTCGCTCTCTAAAAAAAAAATAGATAGATAGATAAAAAAATCAGGAGGAAATTTATGGCGCTCGTACCAATGCGATTGCTTCTCGAACACGCAGCAGAAAACGGCTATGGTATCCCGGCATACAACGTCAATAACATGGAGCAAATTCTGGCGATCATGCAGGCTGCTGAAGAAGCAGATAGTCCCGTAATTTTGCAAGCGTCTCGCGGTGCTCGTAAATATGCCGGTGAAAATTTCTTGCGTCATTTAGTATTAGCTGCAGTGGAATCTTATCCCCATATTCCCATTGCAATGCACCAAGATCACGGTAATAGTCCTGCTACTTGCTATTCTGCAATTCGCAACGGCTTTACCAGCGTAATGATGGATGGTTCTTTAGAAGAAGATGCCAAAACTCCTGCTAGCTTTGAATACAACGTTAATGTGACTGCAGAAGTAGTTAAAGTTGCTCACTCAGTTGGTGCTAGTGTTGAAGGCGAACTGGGTTGTTTGGGTTCTTTAGAAACAGGTCAAGGCGATAAAGAAGACGGCCACGGCTTTGAAGGTACTCTAAGCAAAGATCAGCTTTTAACCGATCCAGACGAAGCTGTAGAATTTGTAGAACGCACTCAAGTAGATGCTTTAGCAGTTGCGATCGGCACTAGTCACGGTGCTTATAAATTTACTCGCAAACCTACTGGAGAAATTTTAGCAATCAGCCGCATTGAAGAAATTCACAAAAGATTGCCCAACACTCATTTAGTAATGCACGGTTCGTCCTCCGTACCTCAAGAGTGGTTGGACATGATTAACCAATATGGCGGTCAAATTCCCGAAACTTACGGCGTACCTTTAGAAGAAATTCAAAAAGGAATCAAGAGCGGTGTAAGAAAAGTTAACATCGATACTGACAACCGTTTGGCAATCACTGCTGCTATTCGCGAAGCTGCTTTCAAAGATCCTTCTAACTTCGATCCTCGTCACTTCCTCAAGCCTTCTATCAAGTACATGAAGCAAGTTTGTTTGAAGCGTTACGAAGCTTTTGGAACTGCTGGAAATGCTAGCAAAATCAAACAAATGACTTTAGATGATTTTGCCGCTAAATATGCTAAAGGAGAATTATCTTCTTCTGGCAGCACAAAGAAAACTGTTACTGTTTAGTTTTTCGCAGCAATTAGTTTAAATAAAGAGAGAATTTGGGTGGCTTTATAGCTGCCCATTTTTAAAATCAAAGGGATCGATAGATAATCTTCATTAAGTCAATCTTTTCCTTCTCAAGCAAAAACTCGGTGTTTTAAAGAAGGCATTTGTTGGCGAATTTGTTGCAGACGATCGGGATTTATTTCTGCGATCGCAATCCCCGGTTCTTCTCCAGCATCAGCTAAAATAGTTCCCCAAGGATCTACAATTGCAGCGTGACCGTTAGTAAACCTTCTTTCGTAATGATTTCCCGTTTGTGCTGGAGCAATAATATAACAAGTATTTTCAATCGCCCTCGCTTGCAGTAATACCTGCCAGTGATCTTTACCAGTATAGGCAGTAAATGCGGCAGGAATAAAAATAATGTCTGCACCTTTACTAGAGAGATACCGGTACAACTCAGGGAAGCGAACATCGTAACAAATTGATACGCCGATATTACCTAATTCTTCAGAATGATAAATGGGCGGTAAATCTTGACCCGCCATAACCGTACTCGATTCTCGATAGGTGTTACCGTCGGGTACGTTAACGTCAAATAAATGTACCTTTTGATAGCGAGCCACTTCTACTCCGCTAGGATCGATTAGTAAAGCAGTATTATAGGCTTTATTGCTATTGTCTGTAACTGGAATGGGAAAGCCGCCACCTAAAATAGTTATTTGAAAGCGTTGAGCCATTGTTTTGAGAAACTTCGAGGTGCGATCGGCAATTTCGGCGGCTTTTGCTAGTTTATCTGTTTCTTTCCCCAAAAATGCAAAATTCTCTGGTAAGCCAATTAATTCTGCACCTCGACGCACTGCTAGTTCGATTAATTCTTCTGCTTCGATCAGATTTTTTCCTAAATCTGGCTTGCTTGTCATTTGGATGGCGGCGGCGAGATAAGATTTCATTACTTGTTTCTTTTTCCCATTACTAAATGAGTATCGATCGAGGCTCGAGTCAATCTACTTAATAGCGATAGAAAAGCACCGATTATGTAAGCAAATAAACTTCTATCCAGCTCGATGTCAATAATATTTTAATTTTTAGCTAAGTGAGTAGTATAATTTACTTTAGCTAAATCTGTAGCATTAATCAAAAATTTTTTATCATTTCATTAAAAACCATTTTTTCGTTTTTTATAAGTTTAATCTTCGACGAATAGATCGATAAAATCTATGACGCAATTAGAATCAAATTCTTTTCAAGCTAAGATTAGGAAAATAATTATTAATTTTGGCAGAACCCTATTGTGGCAATTAGAAAAATTAATTGGCGATCGCTCTCTAATTGGCAATTCAGTATTTTTCGATCCCGATCGATTTAATTGGGTCAAAGATCTAGAAGCAAATTGGCAAATTATACGCTTTGAACTTGAAAACATCCTTAAATACAAAGATAATTTACCTAATTTTCAAGATATTTCTACAGATCAAAAAAGTATTACTCGCGACAATCTTTGGAAAACTTACTTCTTATACGGTTACGGCATTAAAGCAGAAGGAAATTGTCAAAGATGTCCCGAAACTACTAAGTTGATTGAAAATATTCCCGGTATGAAAACAGCATTTTTTTCGATTTTATTACCAGGAAAACATATTCCCGAACATCGCGGCCCCTATAAAGGTATTATTAGATATCATTTGGGTCTGATCGTTCCAGAAGAAAAAGAAAATTGTCAAATTAGAGTTGCAGATGAAACCCGTTCTTGGCAAGAAGGAAAGAGTTTAATATTCGATGATTCTTTTCCTCACGAAGCTTGGAATAATACTAACAGCATTCGGGTAGTGTTATTTTTAGATATTGTCAGACCGATCGCTTTTCCTTTTTCTATTTTGAATAATTTACTCATCGAATTAATTGCCCGATCCCCTTTTGTAAAAGATGCGAATGTCAACCAGCAACGATGGGAAAAAAGTCTAGATGATTTGATATCTCGAGGCGATCGAGAGACAATCGACAAACATAAATAGTTTTTTTGTCGACAATATATCAATAGATTAAAGATAATTTTGAAATTATAAAAATCAAATTTGTCAATCTATATTTACTAAATATCGATAATTTTTGGTGACTGGCTTGACTCGTTGCGATCGTACCTGTGAAATAAATATTATTATTTGTAGGATCTCTTTTTAATATATAATCTTTTAAAATTAAGTTTTTTCTAATTTATTAATTTTGCAGAATATTGAAATAAATTTACTTGATGCAACTTAGAAAGTTATAATCTGTCATGTCCAATCTAAGTGAAATCAATAATGGATTTTTTATTCAAAAAAATTACTGAGTTTTTCTATTTAGCTTCTTTGAAGGAAGATGCCTTATCTTTTGCCCAGGAACTAGTCGAACAAATAGATAAGTTAGATGGAATTGTTTCTGAAAAAATAAAAGTTTATTCGGCTGCTTTGCTTAATTATATTTACAACAACTTTAATTTTAATCAGGTTGTTGCTTGGATTCCCAGCCATATTGTCAGCACCATTTTAATAATTGGTTCATTTATTTTTATTCTCAAAAAAATTAGCGTTAAACAAGATAAAATTGGTGTTTTTCTAAAAAACATTAATCGAGATATTACTAAAATATCGACGACAGTAGATCGATTAAATAGTTTGTCTCAAGAAGAATTAGATTATTTAGTTGGAGTTTTGGATGAAATAACTAATGATTTGAGGTTCCTTAAATATCAAATTTTTAATTCAGAAAGCTCTGTAAATAAGTATCAAAAGGAAATTAAACAAATAGAAATAATCACCTCAGACATGGCAAATCGGGTTCAATCCGGTAAAGCTACTGAAAAATTAGGTTCTAAAATGAGTCAACTCAAGAAAATAATAGCTTCTTATTCGGTAATTTAGCAAGAATGATTTTTTGAAGCTAGGTTGGTAATGGATTAGAATCGGCTTTATCTATCTGTCGGGGAGAGATAATATCCTCTTCAGATAGATTCAATATCATAAATCGTTGCGACTCAATTAATTTAAGTTTTTTTTACCTTGTTAAAAGTAAATTATTTTTTTATACTTAGGTTGTTTTTCCTAAGTAATTTCATTTATCATACTACTATAATAAAACAAGTTCTTTTAGGTAGTCTCACTAAGCTTGTATTTGTATGTAAATAAGCGACCTCATACAACTTAAATAAAATCAACAGTTATTCTGAAATATATTTTAAATCAAAATATAAGTTATTTATGAAAGTATCATTATATAAAAGCCTAAAGTTTCGGATGCCTTTAATCGTGCTAGCTGGAGTCATACCGTTAATCTCGTTAGCTCTTTTTTATGCCAGCGATCGTGCAGCCAAAACTATTCGCAAAGAAGCAACGGAAAATGTGACCCTCAAGACACAAATGTTGGCTGATTCGGTATTGAGGTGGGAAGAATCTAACAAGGTCGCTTTAGCCAATTTAAGCGTTCAACCTGATGTCATCAGTATGAACCCCACAGACCAAAAACCTATCTTAAAAGCATTAGTAAATGAGTATAAGCATTTTTATCTGGCTATGACAATTGATAAAGATGGTTGGAATGTTGCTCGAAATGATAATAAGAAACTTAAATATTATGGAGATCGCAAATATTTTCAAGGTGCGATTGAAGGAAATGAAGTCACTTATCAAGCTTTAATTAGTAGAACAACAGAAAAACCTGCTTTAGCCATATCTACACCAATCTATTCCGATCGATTAACTATTGCTGGAGTAGCTGCTATTGCAACCGATTTAGAAGAATTGTCCAGACAAGTAGGGCAACTTAAATTTGGTGAAACTGGTTATGTCTTCATAGTAAACGAATTGGGCCAAGTATTAGCTCACCCTGATTCTAATCTGGTTTCTGGCAAGCAACTGACAAATTTAAGTAATTTTCCTCCCGTCAAACACGTGCTTGAATTTGGAACTCAAAATGAATTCTCTTTTGAAGATGATTCGGGGGTGGAATGGTTGAGTTGGAGCGAACCGCTAAATAGTGGCTGGAGCGTTATAGTTGTTCAGGAAAAATCAGACTTTCTTAACAGCCAAAAGGAATTTATAAATTTAGCATCTTTTATTGCAATAGTAGCTATATGCGGAGTAAGCGTTGTAATTTTCATTTTAGCCGATCGCTTAATCTCTCCGATCGGAGAATTAACTAGTGGAGCTATTGCAATTTCTAATGGAAAATTAGATCGTCAAGTAAGGATTAAGCGCGAAGATGAACTGGGTATTCTAGCCAAATCCTTTAATCGTATGACCGTTCAATTAAGAAATGCTTTTGACGATTTAGAGCAAAGAAATAACCAACTCAAGAATGCTAAAGAAGTTGCCGAACAAGCCAGAGTAACAGCAGAATCAGCCAATCAAGCTAAAGATCGATTTCTTGCTAATATCAGTCACGAACTTAGGACACCTCTTAATGGAATTCTTGGCTATACTAAGTTGGTCTTGGCTGATGGAAAATTAGATCCAACTAATTGCGAATATTTAGAAGTAGTTGAAAAGAGCGGAATTCATTTATTGAATATAATTAACGATATTTTAGATATTTCTCAAAGTCAGTTTAATAAAATTGAGCTTAATCCCAATGAATTAGAGCTATCTAGTTTTTTAAACGAAACTGTAGCTCTTGTTAGCATGCTCGCAAGAGAGAAAGGTCTAGAATTGACAGTTAATACTGATAGTTTGCCTCAGTATGTTCTGGCCGATCGCAAAAGACTCAAACAAGTATTAATTAATCTTTTAGGTAATGGAATTAAGTTCACAAGGAAAGGCCAAGTCAATCTAAAAGTAAGCGCGATCGGCTCGGTTCAAGATATTAACTCTTCTCCAAAACAAAAAATTCGCTTTGAAGTTATTGATACCGGTATTGGCATAACTCAAACACAATTGAACAAAGTTTTCCAGCCTTTTGAACAAGTTGGAAATATCAAATCTAGAGCTGATGGCACGGGTTTAGGCTTATCAATTTCTAAACGATTAGTTGAATTAATGGATGGTGAATTAAAAGTTAAAAGCAAATTTGGTTTGGGTTCGGTTTTTTGGTTTGATATTATCCTGCCAATTGTGGAGAAAGACGATCGTCGAGTTGATAAACAAGAATTAAATGACCAGATAATTACTTATCATCAAGAAATAGCAGAAGATCGAGCAGTTAAGCCTAAGATTTTAGTAGTAGATGACAAAGAAATAAATAGGAATCTTTTGGTTGCAATATTAAAACCTAAAGGTTTTAATGTCTTTACCGCTAACAATGGCGAAGAAATGTTAAAAGTAACTGCTAAAGTGAAGCCAGATTTAATTTTACTAGATTTATTTATGCCAGTTAAAACTGGTTTTACTTCGGCGAAAGAACTGAGACAAAACCCAGACTTCAAAGATATTCCCATTATTGTCGTTACAGCTAGTACGATAACAAAAGAAGTTGGTGGCTATTTAGATTGTGAGGCTGTTTTACACAAACCAATTGATGAGAAAAAGCTATTAGCTTTATTAGATGAGTATTTAGCAACAAATGCTCGAGAATCTTTGCAAGATGTTGTCTAATTGCCTAAAAATGTTCTTTGTGTTTAGATACGCCGATTAGCAATAGTTTTAAAAAGAGTTATGAGTATGTTTCATAGCTCTTTCTAATTAGCGTAATTGTTTTAGTCAAATATAAGGCCAGGTGTTCTAAGAAAAATGTTCTTACGCGCAGCTAATTTTCGATAATATACAATTGCCAAGCTTGCCAAAAAACATAGAGACTAAGCAAAATTAATAAAGTACGAAAAAGAAAAGAAATCAACTTGTCAGGCAATTTAGGCAACATTCTGGTACTAATTTGCGATCCGATAATTCCCCCAATACCAAGTAAAAATCCAGCATTAAAAGTAACATTATTGTATAAAAAATGAGAAACAGTAGAGGCTAGAGAATTTATTACTACTACTCCTAAACTGGTTTGAACTGCTACTTTAATAGGCTCATCTAAAAAGATAACTTGGGAGGGTACCATTATCGATCCTCCACCCATACCGAATAAGCCAGCTAATATTCCAGCAAGACCGCCCGTAATAATTCTAATTGCAGGGGGACTAAATTGATTTTTTTTTTCTTTTTTAGCAACTTGATTGATTGTTAAATTTTTTCTAACATCAATTAAATAGATAGTAATTAATAACATTAAACCAAAAGTTGTCAATAGTATATAGGCAGGAAAAAACTCTGCTAAAGTAGCACCTAATTGAGCTGTGAATAATGCTGGTAACCCCAAAGGAAGTATGCGCTTAAAATCTAATTTATTCATACGCCAGTTCTGTACTGAGCCAGAAAAGGCAATAATTACAACTGCTAAACTACTGGTGCCAACAGCTCGATCTGCTTCAAAACCTAATATAACCAAGATAGGAACTAAAATCACACCACCACCAATTCCTAAAAGTCCTGAAACGATCCCGGCCAA
>JASJCW010000356.1 GCA_030065265.1 Prochloraceae cyanobacterium | reverse complement strand
TCTCGATTTTACTTTAATTAATTTTCCTGTTTTTAATGTTGCTGATATTTGTATTAATGTCGGGATAGTATTTTTACTAATTGCTACTTTTAGCCCGAGCGTGGCTTCTAAAAAAATTAAAAAATAAGCGATCGCCGCCCTGATTTTAAAAATTAGCAGGAAATCAGATCGAAGATTTATAAAAAAATTTTAAGCTAAGTATTACTCGATCGTTTTTATTGACCGAAAAAAGATTGTATTGAATAATTTTTCACGAGAATTGAGGTTAAATCTGGTAAATTTTGAAAACGATCCTTCAGGGCGATCGCGTAAAGATATTCAAAGCAACGACAACAATCTTTGAGAATTAATTTAACCAAAATTTTAGCTTTGCCTCGGCTCTTGCGGTCAACCTGACTAGTTCACTATACTTACTTAAGTTTAAAGCGTTGCGTTGATATATAAATATGGCATCGATCCGCGAATTGCACCAACAGCTAGTTAGTAAAGAAAAATCGGCCGTTGAAATTACGACTCAAACTCTAGAAAAGATTGAAACTCTAGAACCAAAAGTAAAGGCTTTTTTGTCCGTTACAGGAGATCTCGCTCTAGAAAAAGCCAAACAAGTAGATGCCAAAATAGCAGCAGGAGAAGAGATCGGTTTAATTGAAGGGATTGCGATCGCGATTAAAGATAACATGTGTACCAAAGGTGTGAAAACTACCTGCGGCTCGAAAATTTTAGAAAATTTTATTCCTCCTTACGAGTCTACCGTGACGCAGAAACTCAAAGATGCGGGAGCGATCGCGATCGGGAAAACTAATTTAGACGAGTTTGCGATGGGCAGTTCTACAGAAAATTCTGGCTATCATGTTACCGCCAATCCTTGGGATTTGTCGAGAGTTCCGGGGGGATCTTCTGGGGGAAGTGCTGCGGCTGTTGCTGCAGGAGAATGTATCGTATCGTTAGGATCGGATACTGGGGGATCGATCCGTCAACCGGCTGCTTTGTGCGGGGTGGTAGGTTTAAAACCGACTTACGGTTTAGTCTCTCGTTACGGTTTAGTCGCTTATGCTTCTTCTTTAGATCAGATCGGGCCTTTTGCTACTAACGTTGAAGATGCGGCGATAATTTTAGGGGCGATCGCCGGACACGATCCGAGGGATTCTACCAGTATTAAAACAGAAATTCCCGACTATACTCAATATCTCCAACCAGAATTAAAAAAAGGCTTGAAAATAGGAGTCATTACCGAAACTTTTGGCGAAGGGATTGACTCGGTTGTAGCCGAGACGGTAAGGAAAGCGATCGCCCAATTAAAAGATTTAGGGGCGGAAATTAAAGAAATTTCTTGTCCTCGTTTTCGTTATGGTTTGCCAGTTTATTATATTATTGCCCCTAGCGAGGCTTCGGCCAATTTAGCTCGTTATGATGCGGTTAAATACGGCATTCGTCAAGAATCTGAAAATTTAATCGAAATGTATTCTAAAACTCGAGCGGCTGGCTTTGGGGCTGAAGTGAAGCGCAGAATTATGTTGGGTACATATGCCCTTTCGGCTGGATATTATGATGCTTATTATCTCAAAGCCCAAAAAGTTCGGACTTTGATTAAAGAAGATTTTGCTAAGGCTTTTGAGGAGGTGGATGTTTTAGTTTCGCCGACAACTCCTTCTACTGCTTTTAAGGCTGGGGAAAAAGTAGCCGATCCTCTCAGTATGTATCTTAACGATTTAATGACCATTCCGGTTAATTTAGCCGGTTTGCCAGGAATGAGCATTCCTTGCGGTTTTGATGAGGGTGGTTTGCCGATCGGCTTGCAATTAATTGGCAATGTTTTAAGGGAAGATCTCCTCTTTCACGTCGCCCATGCTTATGAAAAGTCTACCAATTGGCACGAGCAAAAACCTGTTTTGTAGTTCAAAATAGAAAATGGGCCGGAAAAAAAAGAGATACTTTACCAAAATGATAGTTAGCTTGATTGGGATCGGGGCGATCGCTTATTTAGGATGCTCCATATTACTCTTAAAATTACAAAAAAAGTTCATTTTCTTTCCTTCCGATCGCGTTGAAAATCCCCCTCCAGAATTAGATTTAGTTCACGAAGATGTTTGGTTACCAGTTAAAAACGATCGAGATCTCGTACATGGTTGGTGGATAGGGACTAAATCAGCTCCTAGAGGTACTTTACTATTTTTGCACGGTAATGGCTCAAATATTGGCAGTAATATCGATCGCGCTGCGGTTTTTCAACAATTAGGTTTCGACGTACTTTTAATTGATTATCGCGGTTACGGTAAAAGTGGGGGAAGTTTTCCCAGCGAAATTAATGTATATGAAGATGCTAAAGTAGCTTGGGATTATTTAGTAAACGCTCGTAAAATTAAACCGCAAGATATCTTTGTTTACGGCCACAGTTTGGGAGGGGCGATCGCGATCGATCTAGCAACCAAAAGGCCCCAAACTGCTGGCTTAATTATTGAAGGCTCTTTTACTTCGATTCGTCAGATGATAAAGTACAAGAAGATTTACGAGATTTTTCCGATCGATTTGCTCCTCAATCAGCGTTTTAATTCGATCGACAAAGTAAAATCTTTGCAAATGCCTTTATTTTTCATTCACGGCGCAGAAGATCGCATCGTTCCTGCTAGAATGAGTCAAGCTCTTTATGATGCGGCTACTGCTCCAAAAAAGTTATGGTTGATTTCCGAAGCCGGCCATAATAATGTTATTTCAGTCACCGGCTCGAACTACATCGAAAGAGTTAAAGATTTTTACCAATTCGTTCGCGATCGTCAAGTGATAAGATCGAATTCTTTTTAACAACTGAGCGGGAAGTCCCCTAATTTCGGTATCCTTATTAGGGGATGAGAGCGAGTCAATAACTTGAAATTGGAAAATAATTCTTGTGTAATATAACGCTAAGATAGAGCGAGAAGTAAAGAGATGTAGCCGTGGTTAGCGAACTCTCCGCCGTATAAACCCTAGAGACCACTATCTACCAAATTGTGGATAATCAAGATTCGCGAGGTGAGTAACGTAGCCTTGCAGAGATAAAAACAAGGGTCTTGTAATTAGCAAATCTTACTCCTTGGGAAGCAGGGAGTCTGCCTGGGTAACAACTAGATTGTTGCGAGTGTCAGTGCCACCATTAGGTGAAGCAAAACCACTGGAGGCTAAGTAAGACCAAATCTAATCTTGTATTGGTGGAGGCGTTGGCTCGAAACAGGAAGCCCCGACTAAGGCTATGCCGAAAGTCGTGGGTACTTCACTTAAAGCATTGGTAGCAATAATGAAGTCACAAGTCACAAGTCAATTTGAGTAACGAGTAACGAGTAACGAGTTTAAAATATTAAATTTGTTCTAGCGTCTTGGTGAGCGTTCCCTTGCGTCTGCACCGCGAAGTCCTTAAGTCGGAGGTTTCCTCCGACCGGGCGGTACGCTTACGCTCGACGCGGGGTCTCACCGCAATTTAAAATTAATCAACCAATTGCAAACTTGAAAACTTGCTACTTGCTACATTATTGCTGAACTTGCGCCCCGTGACTGCGAGGATCGTCAGCAGCAGAATTATTAGATCGGGTATCTGGGGCAGAATTTAATCTAGAAACCTGTCCTTGAGAATAGACGTGAGGTATTTCCGCTTTAGCAATTAAAGCATCTAAATCTTCTTTGAGGAAAGAACGGGGTAATTCGCCAATATTTTCGGCGATCGCTTCTCCTTCATTATCAATAAATACGAAATGGGGTATGCCATCGACTCGATAGCGCAAAATTTCCGGCAGCCATTTACTATTATCGACATTGAGCATGACAAAATTTACCGAATCGGCGTATTCTTGTTTTAATTCGCCTAAATCTTGTGCCATTGCTTGACAAGTCGTACACCAGTTAGCATAAAATTCGGTTAAAGTCGGCTTGCCGTTGCTTAAAGCCACTTCTAAAGGTGTGGACTGTTCGGCTTGTTCTTCTAAAGATGCCGTTCCAGTTTGATTTTGCAATCCTAAAAATAGAGCTATACTTAAGGCGATCGCTACTATTGCAACTAATACTTTTCCAATCCGATTGTTGGCGTTTTGAGTTTCGGTTATATTTTCGCTCATACTAAATTTATCTTACAATTTTTTACTTTTTTAACAAAAATCACAATTTTATTGTATCCATATGAAAAAAAGAGTGACCCTCAATTTTCCCCAAACTACCGTACACATGCCCCTAACTTACCGATTGGCAAAAGATTTTAACGTTGCTGCTAACATTATCAGGGCCCAAGTAGCACCGAATCAAGTGGGAACTTTGGTAGTGGAGTTGTCGGGGGATATAGACGCACTAGAAGCGGCGATCGAATGGATGAAAATACAAGATATTAAGGTTTCTGTTGCTAGTGGAGAAATCTTAATTGACGATGAAATTTGCGTAGAATGCGGTTTGTGTACTGGAGTTTGTCCGACTCAAGCACTGACATTAGATCCTGAAACTTTTCGACTTCATTTTTGGCGATCGCGCTGTGTTGTTTGCGAACAATGCATTCCTACTTGTCCGGTAGAAGCTATTTCAACTAATTTTTAAAAAACGTCAATGCATAGATCGATGCGATCGTCTT
The DNA here is from genome assembly GCA_030065265.1 of Prochloraceae cyanobacterium. GTDB lineage: Bacteria > Cyanobacteriota > Cyanobacteriia > Cyanobacteriales > JASJDA01 > JASJDA01. The sequence goes on along the minus strand of JASJCW010000356.1, from coordinate 1,679 downwards.
TTAGGAGACAATGATTTGAGATTGATTGGGATTGTCTTGAATGTTTAAATCTTCTGCGATCGCTACTTTACGTTTAGTTTATCAATTATCCCGAATTCATCAAAAAACTGGGATTCAACCCCAAGAAATACGACAAATATGGCAACATAGTTTTCAAAATAAATTCAATCGTCGCCGTTTTCTCAAAAGAAGTTTAGCATTTTCCAGCGGGCTTGCTGCTAGTTTATTAGCCAATAAAACTGTAGATGCGAATGGTTCAAAAACAGCTAATATTTTGATAGTTGGGGCTGGAATTGCGGGTTTGACGGCTGCTTATCGTCTCAAACAAGCAGGGGTAAATGTAGATATAATCGAAGCTAGAAATAGAGTTGGCGGTAGAATTTCTAGTTTGCAAATTCCCGATCGAATTACTGTAGAATTAGGGGGAGAATTTATTAATAGCGACCATCGCTGTTTGTTAAATTTAGCTCGAGAATTAGATTTAAAAATAGTCGATTTATATGAGACAGAAACAGGATTAACTTCCGATATTTTTTACGATCGAGGTCGTCAAATTTCTTTAGCAGAAATGGTTAACGATTTTATTCCCGTTGCCACACAAATAAGTAAAGATTTAAAAATCCTTGAAAATTTTGAAACTTACGCGACAAAAGATCCAAAAATCAGGGCGATCGATTCCCTTTCCATTACAGAATATTTAAATAATATTCCCGAAGCATCCTCAACTATTAAAAATATTATCGAAGTCGGTTATACTCCTGAATACGGTTTAGATGCTGACAAACAATCCTGTCTCAATTTACTTTATTTAATTAGCAACGATCCGGGTCAATTTAGTATTTTAGGCAGCAGCGATGAACGTTTTTATATTGATGGTGGCAACGATCGCATTACCAAGATTTTAGGCGATCGATTAGCTAATAATATTGAAACTGGAACTGCATTAAAATCGATAACTATGCTTGCTGACGGACGTTATCGAGTCGATCTAAGTTCGGGAAAAACAAGAAAATACGAGCGGATTTTGCTGACAATTCCTTTTAGCATTCTCAGAAAGATTCCTCTGAAAAATATGGATTTATCTCCGATCAAAAAAATCGCGATCGATACTTTAGGTTACGGTACAAATTCTAAATTAATTACTAGCTACAAATCAAAAATTTGGCGCGATCGCTACAAATCTACGGGAACGGTTTATGCTAATTTAGATTTTCAAACTACTTGGGAAACTAGCGCAAGTCGCTACAATAAAAATCGAGCATTTATTACCAATTATACTGGCGGCCGTCAAGGATTATCGCTCGGTACTAAAAGCCCAGATTTTCACAAAGAAAAATTTATCGCTCAATTCGATCGAATATTTCCAAATATAGATAAAGAATTAGAAAATAACTTTAATCCAATTCGCGCTTATTGGTATGGAGAAGAATACAATCGCGGTTCTTATTCTTGTTATTTAGCCGGACAATGGACGACTTTTTACGGAGTAGAAAAAGAAAGAATTAAAAACATCTTTTTTGCTGGCGAACATACTTCAATGGAATTTCAAGGTTACATGGAAGGAGGTTGTGAAACTGGGGAAGCTGCTGCTTTAGAAATTCTGGAAGATTTAGGCTTAAAAGCTAGTGCCAGTTTGCAAAAAAATCGACTTTTAAAAAATAAAAAATATAGCCTAATTT
>JASJCW010000355.1 GCA_030065265.1 Prochloraceae cyanobacterium | reverse complement strand
TTTTCCTCCCAAAGCTCCAATAAAAAATATAGCATCAACTTGACCGTTAATTAAAGCTTGGCTGGCTGCTTCAAAAGGTAAGGGAAATGCCGCAAAATCTGGTTTTTTTAAGCCGTAGTGCTGGCTCAGAGGCCAAAAAAGAGCGTACGAGCCGCTTTTTCTGGGCATTATGGCGATTCTCTTTCCTTTTAGCTCGCTGACGCTGTTAATTCCCGATCGCCTGTTAACGACTAGATGAAACATTTCTGGAAATAAGAAGCTAACTGCCTTAATTTTGGAATCTACTGGCGTATCGCTTTGTAAAAGTGCTAAATCGACTTTTTTTTCTTGCAACCATTCTGCATTTTGTCGCGAACCTTCTGTTTCTAAAACTGTGATTTTTAAGCGAGGATTGTGTTTGTTTACGACTTCTGCTAAAGCGAGGGCAAAATTATAATAAGTTCCATTTTTTCCTGCTGTAGCGAGGGTTAAGTGTTGGATTTTTTGGACGTTGCGAGACCATTTCATCGCAAAAAATCCTATCATGATTATACTCAAAAAAACGATTGCAAAACCACTTTTATTTAATAGAGAATCTTCTTGAGGCATTAAATTGTAATCGAACAAAATTAGATTGGGAGTTTATTATTTTAGTTTGCCGTTTTATCCTATTATTGAGCTAATTTATATCGCAATTTTAGCAAATATTAATATATTTTGAACTGAATCAATCAATCCTACTTAGTCTGAAAAATATTTTGCACCATTTTTTTATCTAAACTGGCTGCAATCCGATCTAATTCTGCAATTTCACCAGCATCCAAATGCCAACCTAAAGCCCCAATATTTTGTCTGGCTTGGGCAACATTTTTCGCTCCTGGAATTGGGATAGTTCCTTTGCAAATACACCAATTAATTGCCACTTGGGACATAGTTTTATTGCGGGATGATGCGATTGCTTGCAAACAGTTTAAAAGGGGTTTAATTCCCGGCAATAAATTCTTAAATAATAAACCGCGAATTCCTTGGGGTAAATTACCATTTTCGGAATATTTGCCCGTTAATAAACCCAAACCTAAAGGACTGTAGGCAATAATTTTTATGCCCAATTCGTCGCAAATTTCCTTAACTCCTAATTCCGTGACTGGATAGGTAGATAAAAGGGAATATTGCACTTGTAAAGTAGCGATTTTTACTCCCCGATCGCTAAATCTTTGATGTACTCGCTGCAAAGCCTCAGAGCCGTAATTAGACAATCCTACGCCTTTAACGAGTTTGCGATCGTAAAGGTCTGCCAAACCGTCTAAAAGCGCGCCCTCTTGCCAAGGAAAGTATTTAACTGGCGACCAATGCATTTGGACGATATCGACTTTTCTGCCCAATCTGGTAGCAGAAGCTTGACAAGCAGATATCATCGAGTTGCGGGTTAATCGCCAAGGATAAGCAGCGAGTTTAGTTGCGATCGCAAGATCGTTTTGATTCGGGCCGCTATAAGCTTTGGCAAATTTTCCTAAAAGCTGCTCGCTGCGTCCGTTTAACTGTAAAGTACCGTAAGAATCTGCAGTATCGAATAAAGTAACGCCATTTTCCAGACAAAGATTGAAAGCAGCTTGCAATTCTGCGTCCATGCTGCGATCGTAGCCCCAGAGTAATTTATTTCCCCAGGCCCAAGTACCGCAACCCATCGGGGATAGGGACAGATCGGGGCTAATTTCTATTTTGCTTGGTGCGATCGACATTACTATTTGTAAATCCGTTCGATAACAATTTCGGTACGTTGTTGATTGTAATGGTCTGGGGAGTAATTGGGGAGGGGTTGGCTAAAACCTTTACCTTCGGCAATAAATTTATGTTGCAAACCGCGATCGCGCAAAGCGTCCACTACTACCTGCGCTCTTTGTTGGGAGATAATTTGATTGGCTCGTACCGTCCCAACTTGAGAAGTATGGCCGATCACTCTGATCGCAACAGTTTGGGGGTTTAATTCGCTAATTTTCTCGGCGACGTGTTCTAAAACATGAGAGCCTTCTTCACTTAATTGTGCTGAAGCAAATTCAAAAGTTATTTTTCCATTCCATTTTAAATTACCGACTTTTGTTGTCTTAAATTCTTCTAAATGTTGGTGCTTTTCTCTGTGTTCTGCTTCGCTAGCAAATTTTTTGCCTCCTCGAACTACGCTTTTATCTTCTTCGTGTTCGTGGGCATGTTGTTCGTGTTCTTCATGAGCGCGTTCTTCTACTGCGATTGTATTTCCTTTTCCTGCCAATCTATTGGCTAATTCGGGATTTTCTTGTTTTAATTGAGCAATTAACAAGGCATTATTACCAGCCGCTCGTTGAATATGTTCGCTGCTAATTAATCGCTCTTTATTTTCAGGAATTGTTTTAATTTTTCCGGTTGCAACTAATGTTGCAGCAGTAGAATCGATATATTTTTTAAGATCGTTTTCGATCCATTCTTTAGCTTCGGTGGCAGTAAAAAAGTCAATTCCGGTTAAGATTTTTTCAGCCTCTCCAAGGGATACTTTAATTTCGCTAGCGATGTATTCTTTTATTTTGACCGGTTGGAGTACGTTACGATCTATTTGGGTGTAATAAGCTTCTAAAAATTGAACAATTTTTTCTGGATTCGATTTGAGAGTGCGATCGCTAGCAACAATTATATGAACGATCGATGTAGGAGTATCTCGACTAGATAAAACAACTGGGTAACCTGCTTGTGCAGCAAGAGTGACGTAAGGTTCTGACATTACTCCCACAGCAATATTTGCTTGCGGATCTGTTAGTAACTGCCAAGTTTCAGTTGCTTTTTGTCTTGGTTGAATTGCAAATTTTTCGAGATGAAATTGCTCGAATCCGTTGCTGACGGCTAAAGTAAAATATTCGCTGGTGGTATTGCTGGTATAGGTAAGACCTATTTGATTGCCCCGATCGCGCTCTGATTCTAATAAATTATTTAACTCTTCGATCGATCGCAGATTGGGATATTTTTTATTATTAAGCACGATCGCATCAGCTCCGACACTTCGAGCGATCGCGCCAACAATCTTTCCTTGGGGATTTTCTTCTAAATAGCGATTGAGGGTTGTTACCCAAATATCTGCTTGTCCTTTTTCGAGTAAATTGATTTTTTTATTGAGGTCGTATTCTTGATAGTTTAATGCCAGGCCGTATTCTCGGCCGAGCAATTTTTTAAATTCTGGATGGCGTAACAGTGCGTAACCGCTAAAACTACTATTTCCGACTAAATTTAATTCAACTAGATCCCTCGAATTTTGAATTTTGCCTATTTCTGTAGTTGTAGTTTGAGAGCTTCTTTTTGCTAAAAACCAGATTGCTTCTCCCAGAAAAGTTCCCAATAGCCAAAGGGAACCGCCTACCAGAACTATGCTTAGGGAAACGTTTAAAAATGTAATAATTCGATTGTTTTCTTTGCTCATAATCTTTATTTTCTAAATTGAATTGAATTAAATCTTTTAAATTAGCTTGTTAAACTTTTGGTGAATCTAATTACTAAGAGCAGATAACAAAATTCAATTCAAACGAGCAAAGGTTTTTAATCGTCCATTTGCCAAGGTTGAGTAATGTTATCTTCATCAAGAATTTTTTTCGCTCGCATAATTAGAATTATTTGACCGACAATTATCTTTAAATCTGGTTCTAGATCGAACCATGCTATTTTTAATTCTCCTTCGATTGCTACTAAAAAATAGCTGTTAACGTTCCAATCCAAGGCAGCGCGATCGATAACTACAAGCACCGACTCCGAACTTCCGGGAATTTTTTTAGGCAAGCGATCGCTATTTGCAACAATTGCAACCGGATCTCGAGCCGATAAAATTGCTTGCCAACCAGGTACTGCTACCATTGAGTTACCTCGGCTGCTAGAAACCAATCCGAAAGGTTTGCTAGGGGAAATGCGATCGAGTTGTTCGATTTCGGAAACCGTTTGCGGCCAGTCTGCTAATGCAGGTATAATCCGAGCTAATTCTTCTTCTTGTTCGAGCCGGTAAATTGGCATTAAAGGGGCGGCTTGAGAAGGAGTAACGGTAAACTCTCCGAGTAGTTGTTCGATTTTTTCCCTTGCCGAGGTCGAACTAGCAAATCTTAATCCTTTAGCTATTAAACGAGCGCGATCGGCTAATTGTTTTTTTTGTTTGGCTTTGAGCCAGTATTGATAAGCAACCGCATCTCCAGGAGGGTTAGCAAAACCGATCGGAGGTTGAGAGAGGCGATCGAATTCAACAATTGCTCTGGCTACTTCTCTAGCCTCGATCGCTTCTAATTGCTTATCTTTGGCTAAATTCGCTGCTGCTAATCTTTGCTGTTTAGCAAGGGTGCGAAATTCATAAAGTACGTCACTTTTCGGCCCGAGAAAATATTTCAAGAGATTATCATCCGCGCCGCTAGTTTCTAAACTTTCGTAAACCTTAGCCGCAACTATAATTAAATTTTGTTGGCTGGCTTGAAAACCTGTTTTTTCAAAGATAACTTGAGAATTGTGACCTGCTTTTTGCAGGCGATCGCAAGTTTTCCCCCAATCTACCCAATTACCTTCTTTTTTTAGCAAAGAGTCGAATAACTCTAAAGCTTCATCGTCGGAAAGTCGAGCAGAGTTATCTTGAGGAATTTCAGTCATAGTCTAAAGGTAGATGTTAGAATTAGCTAGTTAAAAATTTTATTAGCGATTAGAGAAGAATTATCTTAACGTAAAGATAGTGTCCGGGGATTTGGATTTATTTTATAAAGGTTATAAGTTTTACTGTAAGGATTTTAAATTAAAGTTAATTATCTCATCGAAAAATATTTCTTTTAAGCATTAATTAATTTTTACCAGTAAACTATAAAAAAATAAAATTATTCACCCTTTTATTGATTTTGAAACCGAAAATATCCTGAATGTCTCAAATACAAAAACCAACGAATGAGTTCACCTCAAAACAGCAAAGCAGAGGGAAATACCACTACTCAGATAGCGCGCTGGGTTTAATCTCAACGGAGAGTTTTCCGGCTATTGTTGGCATTGCCGATCAAATGCTGAAGTCTTCAGAAGTAATTTTAGTCGGATACGAAAAAATCGGCGGAGGTTATTGTACGGCGATCGTGCGCGGTAAAGTAGCAGACGTTCGCTTGGCTGTAGAAGAAGGTGCGAGAATGGCCGAGCGAATCGGTCAATTAGTCTCTAAATTAGTCATACCCAGGCCGATGCCGAATCTAGAAGCAATTTTTCCCATCGGTAGCTATTTAGTAGAAATGGCCCAGCAAAAACAAGGATACAGCAAGCTTTCCAATCGGGCGATCGGCTTGCTAGAAACGAGAGGATTTCCGGCTATGGTCGGAGCTGCTGATGCGATGCTCAAATCGGCTGACGTACAACTAGCATCTTACGAAACGATTGGCGCGGGTTTGTGTACGGCAATAATTCGCGGTTCGGTAGCTAACGTAGCTGTGGCAATTGAAGCAGGAATGCACGAAGCAGAAAGGATCGGCGAATTAAATTCTCTGATGATCGTTCCGAGATTATTAGAAGATCTCGAACATACTTTACCAGTAGCTGAATACTGGCGCGAAGATTCAGAACCGATACCAGTTTTATTACGTAAAAAAGTCAAAGCCAAGCAAAAACAAGTAATTGCCCTTCCAGAATTAGAAACAATCAGAATTGCCCCAAAACAAACAGAAAAACCAAAAGAATTAGAAAGTCTTTAGATTCAAACAGTGGGATTTTATTTAAGCTCTTGAAGCGTTTGAATTAATAACTGGGCAAAAGCATCATCACCTAGTCTGTCAATAGCATCTCGAACAAATTCTTCTTCAGATCGATATTCGGTTTTAGGAATTAAAAAATTGACATGAACGAGAAATTGCTTTAGTTCTTGACGCATCCGTTTGCGCTTGGTTTCTAGGAGCATTACAGCACGACGAATGTGTTTTTCGTGACGAAATTCCCGCTCTAAGGGGTCTTGTTGTGGGCGATCGCTCATTTAATTTGCTGCACTTTTAATAAAAGCAAGAAAACATAACACTCAGCCGGTTCTAGAAGTGAAAAAGAAGATACTCGCTTCCTCGATGCAATCAACAAAAATTGCAATAATTTTAAATTGCGATAGATTTTAGAGAAACGATTACTTATTATTTCCCACTTCAAAGCAATGCTATGCTCTTGGAGGTATTTAAGTTTATTAAAACTAACAACTAGGGCGATCGCTCTTTTTGCTTAGAGTAACTTTAGATAAATAAAGACACCAAAAA
>JASJCW010000354.1 GCA_030065265.1 Prochloraceae cyanobacterium | reverse complement strand
GCGATCGACGCAGCAAATATCCTCAAACCAGCTTTGGCAAGGGGCGAATTGCAATGTATCGGCGCGACAACTCTAGATGAGTACCGCAAACACATCGAAAGAGATGCGGCTTTAGAACGTCGTTTCCAACCGGTGATGGTGGGCGAACCTAGCGTAGAAGAAACAATCGAAATTCTCTACGGTTTGCGAGAGCGTTACGAACAGCACCACAAGCTGAAAATTTTAGACGAAGCTTTAGATGCAGCAGCAAAACTATCCGATCGCTATATTTCGGATCGTTATTTACCCGACAAGGCGATCGATTTGATCGACGAAGCCGGATCGAGAGTAAGATTTTTAAATTCTCAATTGCCACCTGCGGCTAAAGAATTAGATAAAGAATTGCGTCAAATTTTAAAACAAAAAGATGATGCGGTACGCGCTCAAGACTTCGATAAAGCCGGAGAATTGCGCGATCGCGAAATGGAAATAAAAGCAGAAATTAAAACAATCGCTCAAACTAAGAAAAACGAAAAAACTGACGAGGACGATTCTCCGTTCGTAGATTCGGAACAAATCGCTCACGTAGTTGCTGCTTGGACTGGAATTCCGGTCAACAAATTAACCGAAACTGAATCGGAACGTTTGTTGCACATGGAAGATACTTTACATCAGCGTTTGATCGGTCAAGAAGATGCGGTTAAAGCAGTATCTAGGGCAATTCGTCGCGCTAGAGTCGGTTTGAAAAACCCCAACCGTCCGATCGCTAGTTTCATTTTCTCCGGGCCTACTGGTGTTGGTAAAACTGAGTTAACCAAAGCTTTAGCGACTTACTTCTTCGGTTCTGAAGATGCGATGGTACGCTTGGATATGTCCGAGTATATGGAGCGTCATACTGTTTCTAAATTGATCGGTTCTCCTCCGGGATACGTCGGTTACAACGAAGGGGGTCAACTGACTGAAGCGGTTCGTCGTCGTCCTTATACTGTAGTATTATTCGACGAGATCGAAAAAGCACACCCGGATGTCTTTAATTTACTGTTGCAAATTTTAGAAGATGGTCGCTTGACTGATGCTAAAGGTCGTACGGTAGACTTTAAAAATACCCTACTGATCATGACTTCTAACATCGGTTCTAAGGTAATCGAAAAAGGTGGCGGTGGTTTAGGCTTCGAGTTTGCTGAAGATCAAACCGAATCTCAATACAACCGGATTCGTTCTTTGGTAAATGAGGAGTTAAAACAATACTTCCGTCCTGAATTCCTTAACCGGATCGATGAAATTATTGTCTTCCGTCAACTCACCAAGGAAGAGGTCAAAGAAATTGCCGATATTCTTCTCAAAGAAGTCTTTACTCGTTTGACGGAGCAAGAAATTACTCTCTCTGTAACCGAGAAATTTAAAGAGCGTTTGGTAGAAGAAGGTTATAATCCAGCTTACGGTGCAAGACCCTTGCGTCGCGCTATCATGCGTCTTTTAGAAGACGTTTTAGCTGAGGAAATTCTTTCGGGCCGGATCGGTGAAGGTGATAAAGCTCAAGTCGATATCGACTCTGAAGGTAAGGTTAAAGTGATTCCCGAAGAAGGAGATCGCCAGCAACCCATCCTAACTAAAGCGGAATAGGTTGGGATTGTTGTTTACTTAATAATTTGAAATAATATTGAAGGTAGAGAAAGCAAAATTCTCTACCATTTTTTTTATTGACAAGTGTCAGGTAATAGATTCAGTCTTGATGTTGAAAATTTTATTTTTGAATTGCCATAAAAGTCCTATAATAAACTTGAATATACAATTAAATAAACAAATAAGCATATAAACAAAAAGTTATATATTTTCTTGGAGTTTAATTGTACTAAAAAAATATTATTTTAATCTCAGGAATATTTCCCTATTGTTTTATGTATTCCGATCTCAATATATCTAATCCCAATTCTCTATCTTCAAACATTTCAAACCTTTTCATACGAACAAGAAATTTTGCTTGAAATTGCGTTATTGAAGCAAAAATTAATCGAACAACAAAAAAAATCTGTTTGTAAAGTTTCACTTCAAGATTAAACTCTCAAGATTTTAAGTTATTAGCACTACTTAATTGGGAAAATTTTGCTCTCTCTTAGAGATTGCTTGACTTGTCGATTAAATTGTTTCGATCGAATTTATAATTACCTAAGTATTCTGGAAAACTTCAATTTATAGAGTTTGGAGTTAAAATTTAAATGATAATTTTTAGAAATAATTGCAGTATCTAAACACAATATTGGATAGGCGATCGCACGGGTAATTATTTTGGAATTTTTTAGCTTCTTTTATATTCTTGAAAAAATATTTTCGCTCGATCTAGCTATTTTAGAAGGCTCAAATAGTAAAGTAATTTATTTGAAGATTATCTTATTAACTTGGATCGTTTTTGGTATTTTTAAAAGCGATCTAAAATTATTTATTATTTGTTCGATTGTCTATATTGTTATTTTTTATGGATTAACAAAAGAATCAAAGCAAAATTTACAATCTCTTGCAGTTGGAGAATTAAGAGAACGAATTTATACTTTAGCCGATCGCGCTAGAGTAAAATTAGAACAAGTTTATATTCTCGATACGGAAACAATTAATGCTTTTGCTACTAGCGACAATAAAATAATTTTAACAGAGCGCATTTTAAAATATTTAAATAAAAGAGAAATAGATACGGTAATTAGTCACGAATTAGGACATTTAAAATACAATCATCCCCAAAAATTGCAAACGTTTATTTTGACAATAGTTTTACTATCCTTCTTTTCCATAGGAGGATTGTTGTGGTTTATACATTTGGGAATAATTATTGAATCTGTTTTATTATTGTTAGTCATTTTTGTTTTAATTCGTTGCTATAGTAGGTGGTTAAAACTATCTCGTAGTTTTGAATATATTGCAGATGCAGAAGCTGTAAGATTAACTTGCGATCCCGTTGCTTACATTCAAGCTTTAAATAAAATTGCTGCTTTAAATACCAGCAAACAACGCGAGCGATTAAGAACCCATCCCACTATTTCAGAGCGGATTAAAGTAATAGTTAAGCAGAATAAAGTTTCTTACGAACAGGTTTTAGAAGTCTTAAAAGCTGGAGATATTCCTTATTATATTTTGCCTTATTTCGATCGCAATAAAATTTTTTCTATTAATTTTAAACAAAAGATTGCTAAGCGAAAAGCTTTGACGATGGCGATCGTTAAAATAATCGTTCCGATAACAATCGCTTGGGGAGTACAATTATTAAATCTAAATCTATTTATTTGTTATTTGGCTGGTTTTATCTTGAATATTGCGATTTTTTTCAAGATTATTAGCTATATATCTGGATGGGGAAATAGTGAATTAAAGCAAAAACTAAAAATTAAGTTAAAAAAAAGTGGTTTTCCTGTAGATAAATATCAAGGAATTTTTGTTGGATTTTCTCCTACACCTCAACCCCGTATTTACGAAGACTTTCCTAACTGGGATATTGGTTTTTTATTTATTACGAGCGATCGCCTTTGTTATGTGGGGGAAGAAATTAGTTTTAGTTTAAGTAGAAAGCAAATCAGCGCGATCGAATTAGATCGATCCATTACAAGTAGATATAATTGCAATTACCTTTATATTTCTTACTTCGATCCTACTAATAATAAAACAAACACTTTTAATTTTACAGCTAGTAAAATTTATCCGCTTGAAATAAAATTACAAAAATGGTTCAATGTATCCGATCGCAGCATTGTAAAACCTTACCCTTTTCCTCCGTCAATTTTAAAAAATTTACCCCCACCTAAAACTATTCCAGTTAGTAATAATTTACTTCAGGAAAATCTGAACTACAAAAATATTTTTTCTCTGATTATTGTATTCTTTTTCTTATCTATTGTAATTGGCTCGACGTTAAACTTATCTATCCTAGCGATAGTTTATATAATTATAGTGCCTTGTGCGATCGCTATTTTAGAACCAATTTTAAATGAAACAAGTCTCAAGATATTTAATTTCAACTGCAATAATTTCTCTTAGTTTGAATATTATTGCTCCTGTTTGGTCTAATTCTGTAAAGACTAAAATCGAGGTGGATCGTCGAGATCTAGATAATCAGAAAAAGTTTACCGAAGTAATGCAAGAAGTATTAAAAAGTAATCTTAGTTCGCGATCGCTAGATGAAATTATCCAACAAGTTGCCGGAAAATTTGTAGGTGCTGAATATCAATCTGGTTTATTAGATCGAACCGATCGAGAAACTTTGTTGATAACTTTCGATCGATTTGATTGTTTTATTTTTATTGAAACTGTTTTAGCGATCGCTCGAAATATTGCTTTAGAAGATTACGATTATCAAAACTTTAAAAAAAACATTATTAACCAACGATATAAAAATGGTAATTTAGACGGTTATTGCAGTCGCTTGCATTATTTTTCTGACTGGATCGACTCAAATGAAAATCAAAAAAATCTGAAAAATATTACGGCAGATCTTGGTGGTTTAAAGCTAGATAAAGACCTTAATTTTATGAGCAATCATCGCGATCGTTACCCAAAAATGCTAGAAAATGATGCTAACTATGACTGCATTCTTGAAATGGAAGCAAAGCTAGATCGATTAGATATCTATTATATTCCCACAAAAAATATTGAAAAAATTTACAGCAAGCTACAATCTGGAGATGTAATCGGGGTTGCTACGAATATTTCTGGTTTGGATGTCACTCATACTGGTTTTGTATATTCTCACAACGATCGAAAAGTTGGTTTTATTCACGCTTCACCAATGGCAAAAGTAACTATTTCCCCCGATTTATTTCAGTATATTATTGGCGTGCAAAATGCGATCGGTATTATTGTTGCTCGTCCTACTTTAGAATAAATTGAAATTGAACTAGGGGAGCTTGAAAATTATTTTTTCACCTCATCCCAAATGCAAATTAATTTGAAAAGTATAAAAAAGTCATCCCCTAAAAACAGAATTATCTCAAAACATAGTCGCGCAAATCAAACTCGATCTGATACGGTTTCTATTTAATACAGTTACAGTGAGGAGGGTTAAAGGTCAGAGGTCATATTTAAAAAAAGTCAATTTTATTTAAACTCCTAGGATCGTCTCTTGGGTGATTTTTAAGAAATAGTCTTAAATTACTGGGAAAACCATTCAAATAGACAAGGTGGAAAGAAAAGCTCTTTATCTCAAGTTTATAAATTTTCTTGTTTTCTTTATCTTAACTATACAAAGCTTGCTAGTATTTCTGCTTAAATATATGGAAGTTAATTCAAACTTTATCTATATATTTATCTTGTTATACAAATAGCCTTTATTAAAAATTTAGGATAACATCTGGGAGATTATACTGTGAACTGGAAATCTTTATCTGTAGCAGCAATTGTAGTTGCTTCAACCTCTCTTTTTCCCTCAATTTTAGCTAAGGCTGAAAGTAGTACAAAGCTACGAATCAATTCAATTATTTGTTTCGATCGCCAAGATACTGGTGGTAATGGAAGAGCTGATGAACCTTATCTAGAAGTGAACGGAAAGGTAGTTTGGTCTGAAAAAATATTTCGGACTGGAGTTAAAAATTTGAACTTAGAAATACCTTTAAATTCTAGTATGGCTCGGATTATTCTCTGGGAGAGAGACGGGGACGATTTTCACGGAAGTCAAGATGACTACTTAGGTAGTACCCGAGTGTACGCAACGCAAGCGGGTTTCGGAGAGCAAAAAGTTGTTTTTAAAAATAAACAAAAAGGCTATCACTACGAAATCTATTATCAAGTTAACTAAATTCACGTCAATAGATAATAATTTGTTGAGATTTCTTTTTAGCTTCGCTTCAACAAGATTTCGATCTCGATCGCTCAGTCATTGTGACTATCGCACTTTTGAGAAAATTAATTCTACATTCGCGCAACGCTTTTAGGGAAATAGTTGACACTTAAGGATAACTAAAATTACACGCTGTGAAAACGATTGTATTCGTTTACTCGGTATTATAACTGATAATACAATTTGTATTAGTTAAAGTTTTCCCATTTCCCTTTTTATATTTGATTCGCAAGCATTATTGTAAACTTTTTAATCTCGAGGTATTTTTTTCCTCTAATAGCGATCGCTTCAACCATTATAATTGGCTTTTTTTCTACTAATTATTTTTTCAGTCAGAGCGATTGTAAATTTTATATCCTAACCAAAAGGATTAGAACGCACGCTAGATATTGCAATTACACCTAAAGCTGCAATAATTACCCCAGAGATATAGTTAAGTAA
>JASJCW010000044.1 GCA_030065265.1 Prochloraceae cyanobacterium | reverse complement strand
AATGCGATCTCTTTACCAGTAACAGTTCCAGCCACCGCAACCCTCGGCAATACCTTTGCTCGCTTTCGGTACAGCAGCGATAATAATTTAACTCCAGGTGGAGCAGCATCAGATGGGGAAGTAGAAGACTATCAAATTGCGATCGCACCATCAGCAATTCCGCCAACTATTTCTGGGACAATTTTTGAAGATCTTAATGGGGACGACTTTTTAACTGGTGGAGAACCAGGTTTAGGAGCGGGAATCACAGTGAGATTGCTAGATAGTGTCAGTCGCCAAGAACTAGATATTACAACTAGCGATGTTAACGGTCAATATTCTTTTATTAACGTACCTAATGGGGATTATCTAGTACAGTTAGATACTGATACTGCACCGAACGGCTTTGTCTTCGGAGACACTTCAAATAACATTATTATCAATATCAATAACAACACTGCAACAGTAAATTATCCTTTCGATGCGGCAAATATTTCCGGTCGAGTTTTTGAAGATACCAATCTCGACGATATTCAAAATGGAGGAGAAACAGGTTTATCAGATATCACTGTTTTCTTATTTAACGATATTGGCAATGATGGAACTCCCGATGGAGCAGCAATTGCAACAACCGTAACTGATTTTGCTGGCGATTATGGCTTTAACGTACCCAACGGAAATTATCTCGTCCAAGTAGATACTAACGATCCTGACTTAGTCGGTCGTCCTTATGGTGGAGTAACAGGCAATCCGAACGATCCTCTCAATTTAACCAGAAATGCCGATATTAACAATAATATTCTCTTCGATTTAAATTATCCCTTCGATCCGGGAACTCCACCGGCGATTTGCGACGCGACAGATCCCAATAACCAATTATCATTTTTACAAGCTCCTCAATTAATTTCCGGTACGGATCTGCAAGTTGGCGCGTTATATCGATTTGGCAATGTTTTTCCTAGTGTAGATGCTTTAGTGCAAATTACAGCATTTAATGGTGGGGCGAGTTTACTAATTTTAGATGATAACTCTACTGGTGAAGTTTCTGCTTTCCAGCCTAGTTTAAATGCTCCTAATGCGGCTGGAACTTCTAGTGTTGATTTTGAAATTACCTTCGTTAATGCCGGAACAAATATACCGGTAGCATTAACTTTTAAAGCTGCGGGATTAGATATTGATGGCAACCAAAATAATCCCCCTAATACGGAAAATCCTGGATTGCGAGAATTTATTGAATTAACCAATATTTCAAGCTTTACTTTAGATCCGAATACTTTATTAATTGCAACTTCAATTCCACCGGATGGGACAAGATTTGAATCTAGCACGACTCAATTCCAGCCAGGAGTTAGTTTAAATGCTGTTGAAGCTCTAGCGTTAGCTCAATATGATAATGTTTCTCTCTTCAGATACAGCATCGGTGCGATTAATAATACTAACGCTGGGGGACAGCGTTTAAATTCTTTCTTCCTAGCTTGTGGCAGTATTTCACCACCATCAATTGACTATGGGGATGCACCCGATACTTACGGAACGGATAGTTTAGCCGGAAATAGTACCAGCACTACAGATCCTGTCGGGGCAAGTCATAACATTGTTGGTGGGATTCAATTAGGAGCGATCGCCCCCGATGCCGAACCGGACGGTCAGCCAAGCGTTGATGCAACTGCCGATGGCGCAGATGAAGATGGGGTCTTGTTAGGGGCGACTAGTTTACAAGGGCAAACTGTAAATCAAGGTGACAACATTACCCTCGATATCACTACTGCAGGTGCGGGGGTGTTAAATGCTTGGATCGATTGGAATGGGGATGGGGATTTTAACGATCCTGGCGAACAAATTGCTACTAACGTATCTCCGACAGCTAATGCGATCTCTTTACCAGTAACAGTTCCAGCCACCGCAACCCTCGGCAATACCTTTGCTCGCTTTCGGTACAGCAGCGATAATAATTTAACTCCAGGTGGAGCAGCATCGGATGGGGAAGTAGAAGATTATCAAATTGCGATCGCACCACCACCAACTATTTCAGGGACAGTATTTCAAGGTGGAGTCGGAATTCAAAATATTATCGTCGAATTGCTAGATAATAGCGGTGCTGCTCTTGCCACAACAACCACCGCAGCAGATGGAACTTATTCTTTTGATGCCAGTAGTTTAATTAACGGCAACTATACAGTAAGAGTATTTGACCCACCATTAGGCCAAGTCCAAAATTTAGATCCCGATGGAACTTTAGACAGCGAAACTTTAATTAACTTTGCTGGCGCGGATATTATTAATCTTAACTTCGGTTACGATAATGCACCCCCACCGCCAATAATAGCCTGTAACGCGCCTTTATCCCGTTTCGACTGGGGTACGGGAGCAACAGAACAAGACTATCCGATCGGAGTAACTAATACGCCGCAAAATTATACTGTTAACGGTGCAAACATTACAGTTAACGTAATTGGAGATCCCAATCTTTTAGTCGCATCGCCAACTCCATCCCCAGCAGTTCCAGATACGCCCGAAGATGTCGCTCGTTTTACGGCTTTAGGCATTAGTGGTGGCGGAATTGGCAACGAATCTTTACTATTTGATGTCGATTCCCCCCAATTAACTAGCATTAACGATACATCTCCAGTAGTTTTTGAATATAGTTTCGACGGCCTGCTAACTGACGTGCGCTTTGCGATCGTCGATATCGATACACCGGGGACAAATCTTGAAAGCGATCCGAATGAAAGGATCGACCGCGTTGTTATTCGCGGATTTGCTGGCGCAGTAGAAGTAAGTCCAATCCTAATTCCCGACAACCCAGCCCAAGCAACTTTTAGCGTTTCTGGCAACACGGCCACAGCTTCGACAGACAATATTGGCGATGGCAGTTCGGAAACAGAAGATTTTGGCACTCTCAATGTTTATTTTGACCAAGCGATCGATCGTTTTACAGTTACTTATTCTGAAGCGATCGGAATTTACTACGGCATTACTACCAATACGGGAACTCCTCGCAATCCTCAAACCAGGGCGATCGCGATCGGGGATATTTTAACTTGTATCGTGCCGCCGACGATCGATTTAGATGGGGATGACAGTTCTGGTGCAACTGGCAATGATTTTACCAACTTGTACACTCCTGCTGCTGGTACGCTAGCAAGTCCAGCTCAAACAGCAGCAGCAGATTTAGATGTTGCGATCGCCGATGATGGCACAAATATTAGTGCAGCAACAATTATTCTGACTAATCGTCCTAATGGAGATGCAGCAGAAAGCTTAAGTATCGATCCTACTGCTGGTGGTACAGTTCCAGCGGGATTAGTTACTGCTAGTGCTTACAACCAAGCTACTGGGACTATTACTTTAACCGGTTCTGCAACTATTGCCCAATATCAAGCGATTATTTCAACTTTAAGTTACAGCAACACTAATATCGAACCGGGTATTATTGACACCGATCGGATTATTACCGTACAAGTAACCGATAGCAATAGTTTGCTGAGTAACATTGCAACCACTACAATCAGGATTAATACGGAAACTTCTTTAGTTCCTAATCCCGATTTTAATGTTAGCTGTAACGGAGCTAACATTGCTGTGATTCTCGATTCTTCCGGTTCGATCGACAATACCGAAGCAGAATTTTTCAGAAATGCATTCCGAACCTTATTAAATGAATTAGGTACTCTCGGTGATGGTTTTACTAATCTTGGAATTGTTGAATTTGGAACTACTGCAAAACTGCAATTTGATTTTACCCCGTTAACAACTGGCCCGAGCGGATCGATTGAAACTACTTTTGAGAACTATATTACCAATATTTACCCAGAACGTGCAGCTATTGGTTCTGCTACTAACTGGGAAGCAGCATTGCGAGAAACAAACAATAGTTTAACTGCGGCTAATATCTTGCTCTTTCTCACCGATGGCGATCCTAATACAGTGATCAGAAACGATAACGGACAAACATTAGGTACTGGAGAAGCAGATCCGCGATCGCTTCGAGAAGCAGTACCCTGGGCTAATTTAATTAAATCTCGTGGTACTCATATTTATGCTTTTGGAGTTGATGGAGTCAATCCAAATAAATTTTCTGATATCACCGACGGGCCCAATACTTTGCAATTTGTCCCAGATCCTAACAATGCTCCGGTTGCTGACTTTGATTTTATTACTAATTTTCCCGCATTTCCGCCCCGATTAAGGGCTTTAATTGGTGGAATTTGTAATATCACTCCTCCACCACCAGAATTACTATTAGTCAAACGAATTACAGCAATTAACGGCGCAAACACTACCGTTAACGGCGATAATTTAGCTATTTTCAACGACGATCCGGCCGATCCTAACGATAATAATTTTAACTGGCCCGATCCAAATACTAATTTAATTGGCGGCATTAATGGGGGCGAAGTTCAACCAGGTGATGAAGTTGAATATACGGTGTATTTTCTTTCTACTGGGGGTAGTCCAGCTAGTAACGTCAGAATTTGCGATGTGATTCCAACCGATGCAACTTTTGTAACCGATAGTTTTAATTCGACTAGCGGTATTGGATTAGGATTAGCTAATACCGCTATCGATCCGATTCCCACTGCACCGACTGATTTGCTAAGCAATCGAGTTAACGATGGCGATCGCGGCGATTTTTATCCTCAATTGTCTCAAACTCCCGATGTTTGCAAAGCTAATCCTCAAGATCCTCCAGCCAGTCAAACTCCTTTAACTGCGGCTAACAATACTAGCGGTGCGGTGGTTGTTAATGTGGTTAACAATCCTGATTCTTTACCTAATGCTCTCGGCCCGGGTAACCCTGCTAATTCTTATGGTTTCATTCGTTTTCGAGTTCGAGTTAAGTAGATTGGCAAGGCATGGTAAAACCGTCCTTATCAAACAACAAAGACGTTGACGACTCCCGTTAAGGTCGAGGAGGACATTTCTGTCTCTCCCCTCCTCTCCGAAACCGTGCTTGAGACTTTCACCTCACACGGCTACTCAATATGTTTATCGTTTACATCGAGACTTACTCCCAAGGACAACTGGAATATCATCAACCCAGATGTAGTCAATTTTTTCCCATTCTTTATATAACCGTTGCATGAACTGTTTATGTCCGTGTTGGTTAATTAGAATCATATCGGACTTGGTTTTAACGTCGTGACAATGTCTGTGAAGTGCCTGTAAGTTGTCATATTTATCCTTTCCGCCGACGGCTTTGGGAATAATGTGGTCGATTTCTATTAGGCTATCTTCACGAAAGTATAATCCGCATAATTTACATTTACCTTTCTGTGTTTTGAGCAGTAAGGCTAATCGCTTCGGAGTTTCTGGATATTCCCCTCGGCGTGTACTCCAGTATTTAACTCTACCGTCGTATGGACTGGATTCGCCTTTAACTTTAACATAGTTAATAGAACTACATTCTACTTCCCCATGTGTGAATAAGCGCAAGGGGTTGGAATCTCCTTGCCTGTTTGCGAATACCCAATTTTTATTACCTTGGGTTGTCCAGTATTTTTGGTACGCGGTTTTGGTTGAGCCTGTACGATATCTGCCCCAACTTCTTAATTTATTAAATATTAATTGGTCGAGTTTGGATGTAATTCCAAATGTTTTAATATCGGAAAACCTATAGTAGTTAATCCATCCTCTGATTACAGGGTTAAGATTATTTATCAGGTCTGTTTGGCTCTTTGTTTTATGTTGGTCAATTATTTTTGCACATCTGGAATAATGCAGTTTGACCTTTTCTTTACTTGGTATGATGAGGGTATCAAATCCTAGTGGTTCGGGTTTTATTCGGTTACTATTGAAATCGCTTTTATGTTTGCCTCTCTTGTATTGACGGATGTTGAATCCGAGAAAATTGAATCCAGCAATGCCATCATCACTAAGTTCGGCTTTTAATATGTGGGCGATTCTTGTTTTACTAGGTTTTAATTCTAAACCCCACGCTGCTAACCATTCCGTTATTAGTTGCTTACAGTGTTTGATTACCATTTTGTCCTCATGAAGGACGATAAAGTCGTCAGCGTACCTGATGTAGGTTAGGCTTTTGATTCTATCTTTTTTGGTATATTTCTTGCCACAAGGGTATCTTAAATGATTTAGAGTTAAGGCATATTGGTTTAGCTTTTCTTCTATTCCATCTAGAGCGATATTTGCCAGAAGGGGCGATAATACTCCACCCTGTGGTGTTCCTCGTTCTGTACGCTCGAATACTCGTTTATCTAGGACTCCAGCTTTGAGCCAGGATTTTATTTGTTGCCTTACTCTCCCCTGAGTATCTAATTTGTCGAGTAGCTTGGAATGATTGATGCGGTCGAAGCATTTAGCTATATCTGCATCTAATACAAATTTAGCCTTGGCTTGTATCACATTTTTAATGTGTGATATTGCATCTTGGGAGCAGCGACCTGGTCTGAAACCATAGCTGTTTGGCTCGAAACGAGCTTCCCATTCAGGTTCTAGCGTTAACATTATCAACGCTTGCTTGGCACGGTCAACCATTGTAGGGATTCCTAACGGTCGTTTCTCATCTTTGCCTGGTTTAGGAATCCAGACCCTACGGGTAGGGCTGGATTTTCCGTTGATTTTCAGGTTGGAAATGAGTTCAAACCGTTCTTTGGGAGTTAAGGCTTTTATGCCATCAATCCCCGCAGTTTTCTTTCCTTGGTTGTCTTGCGTAACCCTTCTTATCGCAAGAGCTTTAGCAGACCAGCTCATCCTTAAAAGTTTTTGGAGTTTGCGAACTTTCTTGACATCGCCGCAACGTGAAGCCGTGTATATTTGTTTCTGAAGACGGAAGACCCTGACTGAGATTTTACCCCAGTCGATATCTTCCCATCGTGTGGTTAACGTCAACGCATTTATCCTCGATTCAATTATACTTGCTCAACACATTGCGGAGTACGTCTGCTTATCCTGGGCGTTACCCCTTCCCTTTTCAGGCGATACCCGTCAATTCGGGTTAGGCATTTGCTTTTTACTCCATCCTTATCCACCTATAACGTGATTGCTCACAGTTTCTAATTTGACTATCTACTAACCACCATCGACCAGGGGTTAGAGTTATAGGTGGGTTACTTCGTTCCAAATATCCATTGATAGAATCCGTTAGGGTCTGTCTGTCCACCGTTTGGCTTAACAGCCTGGGGTATAAGTGATGCGATGGCTCACTCCGTGATGCTGCCAAACTTTACCCTTATCCATTATTTCGGATGCAGAGAGTAAATTGTTAGGTCTACTGGCTTGTATTCTCTACTGCGAATTTGACGATGGTTCTGACGACAATTCGCTTGCGCTACCCCACGAGTTCCCATTCCTTTTACAGTCCGGCTCGATTATAGGATTCTTGCTTGCCGCGAGTGTTTTCAGCTATTGTCACTTTTAAACGGCGTTCACTCCCGCTTTAACATCTGGATTGTCAGTTCAGACATTAGGGAAACTTCACATCTTCGTCACCGAAGAGGACGCTGTGTGCTTTCAAGTCCGCATCAGACCGCTTAGATTTAGCTTTCTAGGATATTTGCTTCACTAAGATGGATATTTAGTTGTCTTCTCTAAAGGATTTAAGCGATACTCAACCTATTGGTTACTTTAGAGAGCCAGTCATCCCCCTAATTATTAGGTTTAGACTGAACGAGTCGCACCAGCGATGAATCGCGGGGATTCTCCAGGCGTAGTTTACGCAACTGGATTACACTGAAGATGAGTCTGAAATCTCACTCCAGAGGGACTCGCCATAAGTCCGACTACTGGGGCTGCCCCCAGATACTTGGCACGAATATTGTTTGAACCAACTCCATCGCGATGGAACTTGAAGCCGCAGCTACACCGATAGTTGCGGTTTTTTGGTTTATTTCGTTTGCGACAGGATAAACATTCTTGCGAGGTATATTCCTCGGTTTCCAATAGAGTAGAAATCCCTACTCTGGCGCACTTGTACTCTAGTTTATGTCTAGTGCTACCGAAGTTCCATTGATGAAGCTTTTGGTTGTTTTTCTTGCCGTAATTAATACTCTTTCGGATATCGCGCACATCTCCAATCACCAGCGTTTGAATGTTTTTCTCTTTCAACATTGAAACCGCTTTGCTAGTTAATTTGTGTTCGATATCTTTAATTTGGTTCTTAACCTTAGCTAATTGCTTTTGTTTGGTTTTAATTAACTGTTTGCCTCTTTTACTTCCTCTCTTTTTTGTGTCGATTAACTTTGACAATTTGCCTTTGAGTTTGTTTTGATAGCGACGTTTGGAGCGCAACAGTCTACCGTTAAAAATAGTAGTGTTTACACCGTCGGCTATTACCATTGGATGTATTTCCCCTAAGTCGCAACCAGCAACCCCATTAGACTCTACTGATTTCACTGATTCACTGGTATAACAAGCTCTTAGCTCGTAGCACTGGCTAGCTTTGTTCCACCCAAGCTCAATTTGCTTAGGCTTCTGCCACCGCCAATTTACAATTAAAGGCTCATTGCCCTTTCCATTAGACAACCTCAGCTTGTTGCCTTTAAGCTTGATAGCTGCTGATTTCCAAATTAGCTTGAAAAACCAGCGTCTTCTACGAGGTGGTTTGCTACTAGGATCTGTCTTCCTTCGCTTTCTCCACGACTTGAGGGAAGCAAAAAAGCACTGAGTTACAGCGTCGCTGCTATGAGCATGAAGCAATGGCGAAATCTGCCAACGCTCCATCGAATAACCAGACATCCAAATGCCCTTTTTCCGCACTGTTCGCCAAAAGCTAACTAGCGTCTGAGAATACAACTTTCCAGACGCTCTAGCTAATATATCTAGCTGCTCTGTCTTTTCTAGTTTTACTTTCCGAACAGTGTAATTAGGCATGGTATGATTATACAGCTATCAAATAAATAATACAATGCCTGAGTTTAAATCTAACAACAATATTGTTTATTGCTGTAAATATCATGTTATTTGGGTGGTTAAGTATCGCCGTCCAGTTTTAACTCAGAGAATTGAACAGAGGCTTAAAGAAATATTATTGGAGGTAGCTAAAGGAATTGATGTAGAAATTATTGAGATGGAAGTTGGAGACTACAACCACATACATTTATTGCTGTCTGTAGATCCTCAATTTGGTATTCACAAAGTAGTGAAGCGATTTAAAGGTGTAACTTCAAGATACTTAAGAAAAGAATTTCCAGAGCTAAAAAGTAGACTACCTACTCTTTGGACAAATAGCTATTTTGTAGCTTCGGTAGGGGGCGCACCACTTGAGATAATCAAACAGTACATTGATAACCAAAAGCGTAGCCGATAAGAGGCGGCTCACCCCATAATTGAAATTAGGGGCTTGCGCCGCCTATTTGGTCAACTTTTATTATTTAAAATTCACTTTTCTAGCGGACATCATCTTGCAAGTTATCAACCCGAATTGGTTTGATGAAAAATAACTTAAGTAACTCGGTTGCGTTGCTGAGATACAAAGGTAGTTTTTGGAATAATTGCAAGAATTTAGGAGTTTTCGAGTTGTCGATCGCTCTTAATTGTTCGTTATTGTTCACGCACGTTTCCAGGCGATCGTAGAATTGAGGATTTTCAACGTCGAGAATGACTGGGAAGACTTTACCAGCTCCATCGTTAGTTTTCTCAATTACGTATTTATCGTATTCGCGCGCGTCTAAACCCAATGCTGCATAAAATCCAGATCTATGCACGTCATTGAGGTACATGGTTGCAAATACGGATAATAAGAAGAAACGACACCATAACCTCGCTTTCCAATCATTTAAGATATGGGGTTGAGATTTCATCATTGCTTTGAAAAAGTCACCGTGACGATGTTCGTCTTGACACCAATTTTCAAAGAAACGGAAAATAGGATAAATGCAATCGTTAGGATTCTTTTCGAGATGACGATAAATAGTTATATAACGCCAGTAACCGATTTCTTCTGATAAATAAGTAGCGTAGAAGATGAATTTAGGTTTGAAGAAAGTATATTTGCGACTTTTGGTCAGAAAACTTAAATCTAAACTGAGGTTAAAATCTGAAAGTGCTTTATTGAGAAAGCCAGCGTGACGGGCTTCATCTCGAGACATTAAAGTAAAACATTCAGCTAAAATAGGGCTTCTATCTTTAAGCTTGCGACCTAGTTCTTTATATAATAAAAAGCCGGAAAATTCCGCAGTACAAGATCTTTCTAAAAATTCGACAAATAAACGACGAGTTTCCCCATCTATGCGATCCCAAGATTGGTCGAATTGTTCGTCTCTAACGAAGTGATGACGGTTGTAATCTTGGCGAAATTCTTTGAGAATGGCAACTAATTCCTCTTCGTTAGGAGAAATGTCCATCTGCGCGATTTCTTCAAAGTCGGTGGTATAAAAGCGGGGTGTGAGGATTGTCTCTTTTGCGGGCATTTTAACACCCGGACGCATTTCCTCTATGCCTGTTTTGTTAAGTGTATTTACCATATCTTGACTTTTGTGTTTTTTCTTGATTTAGATTAGAGCGCGATCGCAAGATCTCGTTTCGGGGATCTCTTAATTACTATTTATTTTTC
Organism: Prochloraceae cyanobacterium; assembly: GCA_030065265.1. GTDB lineage: Bacteria > Cyanobacteriota > Cyanobacteriia > Cyanobacteriales > JASJDA01 > JASJDA01. The sequence continues at coordinate 25,107 of JASJCW010000044.1, read as the reverse complement.
TTTACTCAGCTAAATTTAAGTTTATCAAGTTCTTGTGTATCAATTAACCCAGTTTTCGTTAAGAGTTACAAAGGCTTATAAAGTTCTATTACAAATTTTCATTTAGCTGCGATCGCGTGGTAATTAAGGGAATAGGGAATAGGGAATAGGCAAAAGGTAAAATAATTAAGGTCAAATCCTTTTGCCAAAATTCTGCAAAAAGTCTAATTAATTGCTAACCTTTAACAGCTCCAGCAGTCAAACCTTGAACGATGCGACGCTGAAAGAATAAGACTAATAATACTAAAGGAATAGTACCTAAAACAGTCGCTGAAGCGATCGCACCATAAGGTATTTCAAATACGGTTGCACCTCCTAATTGTGCCGTAGCTACGGGAATAGTTTTCATTGTTTCGCGACTGATAAAAGTCAAAGCAAAAATATATTCGTTCCAAGCAAAAATAAAGGTTAAAATGCCAGTCGTGACTAATGCGGGAATTGTCATCGGTAGAACGATATTTAATAACATCGGAATTGTTTTGTAACCATCAACTTTAGCCGCATCTTCTAAATCTTGAGGTAATTGCTGGAAAAAACTTCGCATAACTAAAATTGTTAGGGGTAAATTAATTGCAGTGTAAGGAACTATTAAAGCTAAATAGTTATTTCCTAAACCTATAGATCTAATAATTTCTAACAGTCCTAAAAACAAGAGAACGTAGGGAAATAAAGTAACAATTAAAACGCCTCCGAGGATAATTTGTTCTCCGCGAAGTTTTAATCTTGCTAGAGCGTAAGCCGCAGGAGAGCCGATCGCCAAACATAAAATTGTGGAAACAATTGCCACGATCGCACTATTAAAAATATAAAAAATAAATGGTTTGCGAGCAAACAATTCTATATAATGTTTCAAAGTTATGGCAGTGGGAATATAGACATTCGGAACAGCTTGAATTTCATCGTTTGTTTTGAAAGAAGTTAGGATTTGCCAAACAATTGGCAGCAGCACGAAGACTAATAGGAAAAAGATTCCCAGCCAAAGCAATATTTTGCCCGACTTTATTCGCAAGCCTTGACTTGTTTTTTGTTCTGCGATCGCCATAAAAAATTATCCTCAATTTTTAATCTTTTTTATTTTTAATTAGAGCAAAATTGCCAATCGATACTTATACTACTTCTGAAAAATTACGTTACAAATGATAACAGTTTGCAGCTGCTAAAGCCTTACTAATTTTAACCTCCTACTCAGACGGAGTAACTCCTTAAATGTAATTATATTAATTAAATAGAAACGGTCTTACTTTTTTTTCACTTCTGTTGCAAAAACCAAGTTAGTAGTGTAGTATCAATCTACTATTATGGCAAATAACGATGAATTTGCCGTTTAAGTGGGGTCACTACCAAGCGGAATCAAATATTTGTTGAGTTATCGACAGCTCGAAGAAATGATGATTGAAAGGAGATTATATGTTGAGTTTACGAATATATATAGGTGGATTCAGAAGGATTCACTTTTACTATGGTAGAGAATAAAACCAGATTGTAAGGAATAAAATTGAAACAAAGAAGAATCAGAAACATCAATAGATTAATTTTCCTTTTATTCGTCACAATCTTAATAACAAGTTATCTAAATATATTCCCTTTGACTAAAAATAAATTTTGTTCAAATATTTGGACAGTCAATTATCTTGGCGATCGCTTTAAAGTTCCTTATTGTAGTAACTACTCTTTAAAAGAATACGAACCTAATTTAACTCGAGCGATCGTAGTAATTCACGGAACTAATCGTAAAGCTCAAAAAGTTTATCAAGATTTATTAGCAATAGCAAAACGAACCGATCGAGCAGATCGCAATACCATAATCGTAGCACCTCAATTTATTACTGATGAAGAGTTGATTAAATACGGTCTTGGAGATCGTTATTTATATTGGACTAAAAATAGTTGGAAATCAGGAAGTCTATCGCAAAAAAATAAGTATGGGTTTCGTTATAGTTCCTATAGCATAGTTGACGATCTAGTTAAGGCTTTAAGTAAGAAAGATAAATTTCCAAAATTAAAAGAAATTATTCTTATCGGACACTCAGCTGGAGGACAATTCGTCAATCGCTATGCTGCGGGTTCTCCGATTAAATTAAATCAGATTAAGATGACATATGTCGTGCTAAATCCATCTTCTTATCTTTATTTAGATAATAAAAGAGCGATCGAAGGTTCTCTTAATAAATTTGAGATTTTAGCTCCCTCAGTACAGCACAATTGTCCTAATTATAATAAATATAAATACGGACTTAGCAATCCATATCATTACTTAAAACAAACCGCTCCCGAAAATATTATTAAACAATATGCTCGCAGAGATGTGATTTATTTGCTCGGAAGTCAGGATAATAATCCTAATTCACCTTATTTAGCAAAAAGTTGTCAAGCTATGTTGCAGGGTAGGAATAGACTGGAAAGAGGGATTATTTTTTATAATTATTTAGCCGACTTTTATGGTTATCAACCTCACAAACAAATAATTATCTCTGGAGTCGGTCATAATAGTCAAAAGATGTTTAATTCAGATGCAGCTAAATCAATTCTTTTTAGTTCTATCTTTTAGGCTTTGAGATCCTGTTTATGAGCGATCGCATTAAATAATCTCCAGCTCCGTTGGGATGCAAATGCTGCAATATGGCTCGAATCTAAAAACATTCAATATCATACTAAACCAAATACTCAAGAATTTCCCGATTTTTTATTAGATAAAAATTCCAATACCAAGGGTTTATTAGAGATTAAAACATTCGATGGCGATCGGTCTGCTAATTTTGATGTTGCTAATTTTGAAGCTTATTGTCGATCTTTAAAAAACAACGCTTACCGCTTAGATGCGGATTATCTTATATTTAGTTACAAGTTGGTCGATTTTAAGTTTACTATTGCCAACATTTGGCTTAAAAAAATTTGGGAGATTACTGGGCCTTCAGAACAATACCCAGCAAAATGTCAAGTAAAACAAAAGACTATATATAATATTCGACCTATTTCTTGGTATTCTACCAGAAGTAAATATCAAGCATTTTCGACACGAAAAGAATTTGTTACAGCTTTATATAACACCCTGATAAAGTACAAAAAAACGCAGAATGATAATCAAGATTGGCTGAAGATAGTAGAGCAAAATTATTTAGATTATACGGGAGAAAGATTGTAAATTTTATTTGGAATCGAAATTAACTTTTGCACGATTATCCTTTTACTAATCTCCTCTATTACCTGAATAATAACTGTATTGCCTAATAGATCGAATGACTTGTTAATTGGTAGCTCGATCTGATAACTTTCTGGAAAACCAAATAACCTCAATCCTTCTTTAACGGTCAATCTTCTTAAACCTTGTCCATCAATTACAGCTATTTTATTCATATCTGTAGCTAATAAAGTAGGTGCAATATCGTTCGGATCTAATATTTTATTAATTTCAAAGCTTAGTTTACCGACAATAATATTATATCCTTTGTGTAAATCAGTGCGATATTCTCTCTTTTTAATTTTCTTGCCGTTTTGATTTGTAACTTCTACTATATCTTTAGGATGTTCGTATTTGAGATAACCTTTATGTACTAAGTCATCTAAAATTATTTTGAGGGAAGAATGAGGATAAAATGTTTTAATTTCATCGAGAGTTAAAGGTATTCCATCCATCCATTGAATTCCTTTTTTAGCAGACCATTCTTTTCTTCTTCTTTGTTTCAGCAGTAAATTTAATAACTCTTTTTGTTCTGATGAAACTGTGCCTTTTAATTCTAAATCCCAACTATGAATGTTATCTTTGCCTCCCTCACATTTTGCACCAGAGCGATCGTAACGAAAAATAAGGCTTTGAGGGCACTACAAGCAGACTTCAATAGATAAATCGGCTATAACGTTAAAAATTGAGTTCTGAATAACCAAAATTGTCCGATTTCTCGAACTGCGTTCAAATATTATTTACTAGCCTTTTAGCCTTGATGCCAACTATTTATCAAAAGGAAAGTCTCGAAGCTATTTTAGGATTACTGTTAGAAGCGACAGGTATTTCTCGTGCATCTAATTGTCCGATTAAATCTCCGAGTGCTACGTCAAGATTTCTTAATAAATATAAATGGCCAACTAGGAAGTTAATTATTATTTTTCGGAAGTGGATGTTACAGCAGATTTTATCTTATTCAAAAAAAGGTAGAAGACCTCACTTACAAGTTATTATCGACTTAACAACTTTAGAAAAGAGAGGAAAGTTTAAAAATTTTGATGGGGCTATTTGTACCTATAATAAAAGGCGAGGGTTACATTTAGTTGTTTTATATTTAGTGGTAGGAAAGGTAAGAATCCCTTGGAATTTCAGAGTCTATCGTGGAAAAGGAACTATTTCCCCTGCAGATTTGGCAAGAAGATTACTTTGTAGTTTACCAAAGATTCTTAAACGTGCTTTTAATATAATGGTTTTAGGGGACTCTGCTTTTAGCTCAATCGCCTTTTTAAAAACTGTAAAAAAACTCAAAATTAATGCGGTTGTCGGCATTAGAAATAATCGCAGTTTATCTGATGCTAGAAAGATTAAAGACCTGCATAAAGGTGGACAACAAATCTATTTAAAAGATTTACCATTTCCTGTTTCAGTAGCTCATTATTATTTTAAAAAAGATGATGGTAAATATCTGAAACGTCATGTCATCTCCACAAAACAATTAAAACCTTCAACTTTAGTATGGTGGGGCAAAAGAAGATGGCAAATCGAGGGATTTTTTAAAACCATTAAACATCGTTTTAGTTTAGATTGTTTTGGGCAAGAGACCAAACTAGGGGTGTATCGATGGTTAATTCTTTCTTTCATATCTTTTATTTTAGCTTATTGGAGTTTTGGTCTAGAACGAGCAACAGAAACTCAGTTAAATTGGACGATTGCTGCACGAAAAACCTTGGAAAGATTATTTTCTTCAGTTCTTTTAAACATACTTTTACAAGATATTGAAAGACTCGAACCTATCGCCGTTCAACATGGTATATTTGTTCAAATTAAAAGCTGTTAGCGCAGGGATTTACGTGCTGAGCTTCGCTCAGATCTCGCGAAGGCGAGATCGCAACCGGTTTTTTATAAGATCCTAGCGCAACGACCATAGCAAAGTCTTTCGGGAGTCATCAGCTTTATTTTAAATTGGCAATCTATTCTCAATTAGCTTGAATTAATGAGAATAGAATTGAGAGTAGGGCCGTGCTCGCTGTTTTGGAGAAACCAAACAACCCATTTGGGTATAGGTTAGCGGACAAAATCCGCTAACTTGTAAATATTATCAATATATTCCACGAAAAGTCAGCTCCTGAAGGGGGATGGAACTTAACGTCAAGCTACAAGCTGCAAAATGTGAGCTCCTCTTTTATCTTTAATTGCTTTTCCGATCAGTTCTTGTACAGAATAACGCTCCAATAGCTTTTTAACGAATTCTGTTTCTAAAGTCGGATAACCTCGCTGTAAAATAGCCTTAAGATTATTTCGTTTTGTAATCGGAAAATCTAACGAAATAGGATAAAATTTATTTCCTACGATATAAATTCTTTTTCTATTTTGAGGAATGCCAAAATCGACAGCATTTAAGACCTTACTTGTTACTTGATATCCTAGTTTTTGCAAATTATTGATAATTGTACTTAAAGTTCTGCCCCGATCGTGCTTGACTAAGCCTTCGACTTTTTCTAATATAAAACCAAAAGGAGATTTAGCTTGTAAAATTCTTTCTATTTCAAAAAATAATGTCCCTCGAGTATCTAAAAAACCCTCTCTTTTACCAGCAGTGCTAAAAGGTTGACAAGGAAACCCAGCTAATAAAATATCAAAATCGGGAATATCTTTAGTTGCTATTCGATTGATATCTCCTTGGATCTTATTATCTTGAAAATTCTTTTTATAAGTAGCTATTGCATGAGATTTTATTTCCGAACTTAGAACGCACTCAGATTTAATATCTAAACTTTTACAAGCTGCTTCTAATCCTATTCTCATTCCTCCCAAACCAGCAAATAAATCGATAAATTTAAGACAATTTTCCATTGACGCTTTCAATCTTTGTTAATATCAATGTACTATTTTACCCCAGTAACAAAAAATTCTTGCAGCTAAAATACCTCAATCTCTTTGAACCAGCTTGAAAAATTGTTTTAAACTATTGTTACTTACGCGATCGCTTTTGCAAGAAAGCTTATAAAAATAATCTAAAAAGAAGGCAATTTAGCCCGTTAACGAGACAAAATAATAAAACTATTAGCTTGAAAATCTGAATAAAAATGAATCGTAAATTTTATACCAGATAGAAATTAATTTAATTCTAAATCACTATGTTAGCTAAAAGAATTTTACCTTGTTTAGATGTTAATGCTGGAAGAGTTGTTAAAGGAGTAAATTTTGTTAACCTTCAAGATGCTGGCGATCCTGTAGAACTAGCTAAAGTTTATAATGATGCCGGTGCTGACGAACTCGTATTTCTCGATATTACTGCTACTCATGAAGATCGCGGCATTATTCTCGATGTTGTTTATCGCACTGCAGAGCAAGTTTTTATTCCTTTAACTGTCGGTGGCGGAATTAGTTCTTTAGAAACTATTAAAAATTTATTAAGGGCCGGAGCAGATAAAGTCAGCGTCAACTCATCGGCCGTTAGAAACCCAGACTTTATTAACCGAGCTGCCGATCGCTTTGGCAAACAGTGCATCGTCGTTGCTATCGACGCTAAAAGGCGGCAAGAGAACGGTAATAGCGGTTGGGATGTTTACGTACGCGGTGGGAGAGAAAATACTGGTAAAGATGCCGTCAGCTGGGCTGAAGAGATGGCAAACAGAGGAGCTGGAGAACTATTAGTTACTAGTATGGATGCAGATGGAACTCAAGCAGGTTACGATTTAGAATTGACTCGGGCGATCGCCGAACGGGTTGAAATTCCCGTAATTGCCTCTGGAGGTGCGGGGAACTGTCAACACATTCATGAAGCTTTAACTGATGGTGCTGAAGCCGCTTTATTGGCTTCTTTGCTTCATTACGGACAATTAAGTATTGCTGAAATTAAAAATTACTTACGCGATCGTCAAGTCCCAGTCAGACTTTAAATTGAACTTATGTCAACCAGTTACCCTCAAGTTAAGCTATTGAATTTAATTTTCTCTATTTTTGACTTTCTTTGACCGATTCTATGAGCGATCGCACTTCAGCTGTTCCCTCAGAAGGTTCAAAAGAGGTTGGAAATTTGCCTTTTGCTAGCATTCGCAAACCTAAAGGAGCAATATTCAACAAGCCTTTGAGATCGCGGAAATAATTTCCCAATACAAACAAACCAAACTTGCGTTCGTCGATCCAACCTCCTTGTTTTACCAAATCTATTAATACTTTGCGATGACGGATCGAGCGACTATCTTTTGCTTTTTTCAGGGGTAAAATTTTTTGTTTAATTTCACTAATACGATCCATCGGTTGCACTTCCATCGGACAAACTGCGTTACACAGATAACAGCGAGTACAACCCCAAGCACCTTCGGTTCCTTGGTTATATTTTTCTAGTCTATTGTCCGTATTGTCGTCGCGAGAGTCTGCTAGCATTCTTTGTGCTTTAGCTAACGCATGAGGCCCGACAAAATCAGAATTTACTTGCACTGCATTGCACTCAGAATAACAAGCACCGCATAAAATACAATTACCTGTTTGTTCTAAGCGAGATCTTTCTTGAGGCGTTTGTAAAAACTCTCTTTCTGGGATTTTTCTCGACTTGGTACTGACATATGGATCGACCGCTTCTAAGCTATCCCAGAAGTCTTTCATATCCACTACTAAATCCTTAATTACTGGCATATTGCCCATCGGTGCTACGATAATTTCTGGGATTTTCGAGCCAGATATTTCCTGTTGTTTTTTTATTTCATTGCCAACATTTTCTTTACAAGCTAGTGCCGATCTCCCGTTAATTCTCATTCCACAACTTCCGCAAATTGTATTGCGACAATTTTTGCGAAAAGCCAGACTTCCATCTAATTCCCACTTGATTCGATTTAGACATTCTAAGATTGTATTTCCCGGCTCGACATCAAGATTATACTTTTCAACTCTTGGTGTCTCGTTTGGCTTTTGTCGAATCACTTTAAAGACAACTTGCATCCTTAACAAACTCTTAATTGTTTTTCTAATTCCTTGGTAATCCAAGAATTTTACCAGTCCGTTTTAATACTTGACAGCTCGATCGAGGCAATTTTTCTTTTAATGCTCTTAGTTTAAGATATCTACCAGCATTAAGGCGAAGATGTTAATTTCCATAACTAGGTAACAATCATCTTTTCTTTGGACTAGCTTAGTTTACACTATTTTTATATCTTACTAAAAGAACTATCGTATCTTTTAGCCGGTCTAATTTTAGCCTCTTCTTTTGAATATTCCTTGGCGATCGATCCGATTGAACCTTTCTCCTACTAGCACGAATTAATCTGTCACGACCATTTTATTATCAAATTCATAATTTTTGAAAAAAAATGTCGAGCTACAACTATTTAATGTTATCTTTTTGATAAGATAAATTATTGACACGAAACTGAATTAACAGTTAGAAAAATCAAGAAACCAATTCAGAAGTTATGAGTGAAAATCAACCTACTCCTTTAACAGGAAAAGCCCTACTTCAAAAAGTAAAAGAGCTATCTCACCTACCAAGACGAGAAACAGCTAAACGCTGCGGATATTATACAGTTACCAAGAGCAATCAGACTCGAGTTAATTTAACAGATTTTTATGATGCAGTTTTAGCAGCTAAAGGTGTACCTCTTAACCCAGAAGGAACAAAAGACGGACGCGGACGAGAACCGACATATAGAGTTAGCGTTCATCAAAACGGTCAAATTGTAATTGGTTCTACGTATACCAAAGCAATGAATTTAAAACCTGGAGATGAATTTGAAATTAAATTAGGTTACAAACATATCCATTTAAAACAAGTAGATGGAGATGGAGAACCAATCATGGAAGAAGCAGAACCTATAACAGCATAAAGCTCCAAAATATCTTTGGGATCGAACTGCCACTTTTAATAACTGAGGCAGTTTTAAATAATCTCTGTTTTAACGAAGACAGTCCCACTGAAGTTATGACTTTCTTAAATCAATTGAGCGCAGAACGGACAATTTTACCGTTCAAAACCGATCGTTCGATAGAAATAATCTCATTATTGTCGATTGAGGCGATCTCTTGTTTATCTGTAATAGCAACTTTTGCCAAAAAATTTAGTACAGAGCGACTGACTTCCGCCCCAAAAAAGATATTAAAAACAACACCTACGTATTAGTGGCTTCTCCTAAACAGAGAAGCTACTATCTTTTAATGTCAATAATTTTCGTATTTTAAAATACCAATATTGTTACATAAAAATCTCTAAAAATTTACAATTGATTAAGAGAAAATACCGATCTTTTTAGCTGAATTTAAATTTAAATTTGATATAGCAAAAGCTAAAAATCATCGCGAACCAAGGACTTAAAATATTTTTTACCGAAAATTAAAAAAAAATTAAAACTCATAAGATTTGAAGGCAATTTGTAGCTAATCAATAAAAAAAGAGTTAAACGACTTAGGATCGATAGAAAAATTCACTTCCTTCGCAAATTATCAACATAAAGATCGGGGTTGTTAGCGATAAAGTTATTAATTTAAAAAAGCTAAAATATTAAAAATAATGTCTCCCGTTCTCGCAGATTGTTCGAGGGGAACTTTTAGAAATAGCCATCTAACCCAAAACAATATTCCTAAATGAATATATAAAAAAACTCTGATGAACCAAGAAATAAATAAAAATAAAAAAAATATTTTAATAGTAGACGATACACCCGCTAATCTGCGTCTTTTATCAACAATCTTGACAAAAAACGGCTATCAAGTTGAAGCACTCAAAGGAGGACAAATGGCGATCGATGCACTAAAAGCATCCCGTCCCGACTTAATTTTACTAGACATAATGATGCCAGATATTGACGGCTACGAAGTGTGTCAAAAATTAAAAGCCAATCCTCAAACTTGTGAAATTCCAGTAATATTCCTAAGTGCTTTAAACGAAACAGTAGACAAAGTGAGAGCTTTTGAAGTTGGAGGAGTGGACTATATTGGTAAACCCTTTAATCTCCAAGAAGTTTTAATCAGAGTTAAAAATCAGTTAGCATTACATTCAGCTAAAGCCGAAATTCAATTATTGAATCAAGAATTAGAAAAAAGAGTCCAAGATCGCACTTCAGAACTTGAAGCAACCAACGCAGAACTAAAAAAAGAAATAGCCAGACGAGAACAATATCAAAAACAGCTCTTAGAAAAAGCCTTTCACGACGATTTAACCAAATTACCAAATCGGGCTTTATTTAGAGAAAAACTCGCACGAGCGATGAAACTGTCTCAACAAAAAGGAAACTATAGTTTTGCCGTACTATTCTTAGACTGCGATCGCTTTAAAATTATTAACGATTCTTTGGGTCACACTATCGGAGATAAATTATTAATTGAAGTAGCCAATCGCTTAAAATCTTGTTTGCGCCCCGAAGACACTATCGCTCGATTGGGAGGAGATGAGTTTACTATCCTCATAGAAAATAGCATTGCCAGTGAAGATGCAACCAAAGTCGCTAAGAGGATAAACTCTGAATTAAGCTTGCCTTTTTACCTCGAAGAAAACGAAGTTTTTATTAATGCAAGTATTGGTATTGTTTTAAATACTCAAGATTACGACACTCCAGAAACTATCCTCAGAGATGCAGATACGGCGATGTATCGCGCCAAAGCAGAAGGTAAAGGGCGTTTTATGGTCTTCGAGCCTCACATGCACGTCAGTGCCCAAAAAACCCTAGAGATAGAAACAGATTTGAGAAGGGCGATCGCGCGCCAAGAATTTTTAGTTCACTATCAACCCTTAATTTGCTTGCATACTGGCAAATTGGAGGGGTTTGAAGCTTTAGTGCGTTGGCTTCATCCCAGTAAAGGAATTATTGCTCCAGGAGATTTTATTCCAGTCGCAGAAGAGAGCGGCTCGATCGTCCCCCTTGGTATGTGGGTATTGCAACAAGCCTGCTATCAGCTTCGTACTTGGCAAAAGCAATATCTCAATTCCAATTTACATATTAGTGTCAATCTTTCAGTCAAACAATTTTCTCAACCCAATTTAATCGAACAAATCGACGAAATTCTCAGAAAAATCAATCTAGATAGTCGTTGTTTGACTTTAGAAATTACTGAAAGTGCGATCGTCGATAATGCCGAAACAGCCACCAAAATACTTGAAGCGTTAAAATCGCGTCAAATTAAATTGAGTATGGATGATTTTGGTACGGGATATTCTTCTTTGAGCTATCTGCACAATTTTCCTATCGATACTTTAAAAATAGATCGTTCTTTTATTGGTAGAGTCGACAATAAAGGTCAAAATATGGAAATCGTTCGTGCGATCGCTACTTTAGCGAATCATTTAGGAATGCGTACTGTTGCTGAGGGAGTAGAAACTGGCAAACAATTAGAACGAGTCAAAGCAATGGGATGTAATTTTGCTCAGGGTTATCTATTTTCTAAACCTTTAGAATCAAAATCTGCTGGAGTCTTTTTGGAAAAATTTACTAAGAAATCTCTATTTCTACCTCAGAAAAAGATTATCAGATCTCCTTTGCTCTACAGTTGAGAGCTAAAAAAATCCTCCCTAACGGTAAAGAGGATTTTTTGACAAAAATTTAATAATTATTTTTTAGTCAAAGATAAAGATTACTTGTTAATTTGACGAGCCATGTTGCGGAACATATCCATGCTACTATCATCGCGACGACGCTCTTCGGTAGTACGAGTGTCTGTTTTAGGGGCTTCAAAAGTTGCTTGTGGTTGAGGTGCAACGGGCTGAGTAGTTGCCTGTGGTTGAGGTGCAACGGGTTGAGTAGTTGCCTGTGGTTGAGGTGCAACGGGTTGAGCAGTTGCCTGTGGTTGAGGCGCAACGGGCTGAGTAGTTGCTTGTGGAGCGGAAGTTCCGTCAATTTTTATTGAAGCAACTTCGTTAATGTATTCTGTATTTTGATTGCTTTTAGTTTTTGGAAAAGTTCTTCTAATTTTTTTTGGCGTTCTCATGTAGTCGATGTTGCCAAAGCTTTTAGCATCGTCGGGACTGAGAAAAAAGCTTTCAGAAGACTGTTCCACTTCTTGAGTTGTACCTTCTTCATCTACGTATTTTGTTTTTGAACCAAATAAGCCAAAAAATCCTGCCATCTCAAGTTCCTCTGTTTAATCTTAATTTTTTATGTCTTAATGTTAAATGTTAGCAAAAAAACTTTTATTTATGAAAAAAAATCGAAATTTTTACGTTGTTTTTCTCAGAAATAGCACAAAAATTAATAGTAATTTAAATTCTAATTTTCCCGACAAGATTAAACTCAGCACTAAAATAAGATTGTCTTAGTTTCGAGAGCAGCTAAATCTAATTGAGACAAACGAGAATAAGCGCGATCGATAAAACCTTTACCTCGCAAAAAACCCGTATTTGCACCAGGACAAATATATTCAAGATTCTCGCAGTCGAACCGCGACAGAAGAGCCGCAACACTTTGTAATTGTTTTGACCAGTGAAAAGTTTTTGCTACGCGCAGAGGGGCAATTGCTTCAGGAGACTCGGGCAATAAATGCCTTCCAGTAAACAAAACTCCCCCCAGTTCGCCCCAGTAAAGACAAGAAGATCCCGGAGAGTGGCCCGGACTCCAAAAACCGTAACTATTATTGTTTAAGGTAAAACTATCTGAAAATGGAGTCTTATTCACTTCAGGAATCAAGTAAGCTTCTTGTTCTTGAACGATAACTTCACAGCCTAAATCGGTTTGAATTTGACTAATTTGTTTGCTAATACCACCGCGATGGGTCAGAAATAACCAGCGCGCACCTCCGACATCTTGAAGAAACTGCAATGCGATCGCATCCGTTGGCGGACAATCAACTAAAATATTTCCAGAGTTGCTCAGAATCAGATAAGATGTGCCCCCTAAAGTATCTCTATTTGGGGCAAAAGCAAAAACATTTTCTAGAATCGAACGAGGCTGTTTGGGTTTTTTTTGAGAATGAATCACCAAAGTTTCAGGCAAATTTCCTGTATATTTTAAGTCTAAATCGGGTCGCACTGTCAACTATTACTATACTATTTACCCAGGCTGAGTCGATCTCAATTGCTGTGTATTAAAAGGGAACAGGCAATAGGCAATGGAGAGGGTAGGGGATTAAACTCAAAAGCGGGTTCGCCGGATCTCAAGCCTCTTCAGATATGTTGGGCGAACCAAATAATAGCCCTTGGGCAACGCTTTTTCCAGTTACCAGCATTGTCTATGAGTATGTAAAAGCTCGTGGTGACAAAGGTTTTAGTCCAGTTATGGTTGGTCAAAAATCGATGTTAGAACAGTTATCCAAAATTGCACCTACTTATAAACTAGAGGGCTGGAAGACTTCTAACATCAGAAAATATTTAGGATTAGAGAAAAACAAAGACGACAAATCAGTTCAGGATGTATCTGCTCATGCCAATGATGGCATTAGTCTTGCTGCTAGCAGATTTATCGAATATAAATCTTTTCATACAACCAATAGTCATGGTCATCATTGGGTTGGTTTCATTAAGCTAACCGATGCACCGTTCAAAGTAATATCTCGACCACAACTCTATCGTCGTCAACTACATTTCGAGAATCCTAGTAAAGAAGGAAACAGAAAACGTAAAGGTGGAACTATTACCCCGTTTGGCTTTAGAAGTGGTGACTTTGTAGTTGCTACCAAGGGAAAGAAAACTGTCAAAGGTTACATCGGAGGCTATTCAGAAATAAACAAAGTTATCAGCGTCTATAACCATAACTGGAAAAGATACGGTCAATTTTCTGTTTCAAAGACACAATTAATTAGGAGGTCAAATGGGTTATGTGTAGCCTAAGCCCAGGGGCGCGATTCCTCTCACGCTTCACCTGTCGGTAGAAGCGGAGAATCCTCGCCGTTTTTATTGAACCAATTGAAAATATTTAATTTCCAAGAGCGGCTTAAAATGAAATAATAACCAGGCTAAATTATCTTTTAAGTTGTTAAATTAATTGAAATTCTGGCAAGGTCATCGATAGATAAAGTTCTTAAAGTCAAGAATCGGTTTGATAAAAATGGAATTCTGGTTGCTTATAATATTACTGAGTTTAACAAGCTACTTGTTTTTTTTCTTACTCAAGCGCAATCTGAGTAAAATCACTCGCACGCCAATTTGGTTGCTATGGTCGATTTTAATGCTTCCGCCAGCAATCTGGGTAACTTGGGGATTGATTTATGGCAATGATAAACCAATGCCTCCAGCCTTAGCGATCGGGCCGTTTATTATTTGTCCGATCGTCTATTGGTGGCTGATCCAATCGCAAAAAATCGAACCAGAAGTAAAAGAAAAAGAAAAAGAAAAAGAGCGCGATCGCAGCCAGCTAGACTTAAGTAAAGCCAAGCAACCACCAGAAAATTCCCCGCCAAACATTGCCAAAGTAATTCCGATCGATACCGAAGAAGAGGCAACATTGCGAGATTGTTTCCCTTGGGGAACGTATTACTTACAGCGGATCGATTATCGACCTCAAGCGATTTTATGTTTGGGAAAACTAAGAACCGTTCCAGAAGAAGCCTATAACACGATTAAAAATAATGTCGAAAAAGCATTCGGCGATCGCTATTTAGTTCTCTTTCAAGAAAGTTTGCGCGGTCAGCCTTTCTTCGCTTTAGTCCCTAATGTTTGGGAGAAAAAGTCGCGCTCGGTTTCGGGTCGAGAAGAGCCTTTGACTCGGCCGATTTTAGCCCTTAGTTTGATGCTGGTCACTCTCTTGACTACGACCAATGCAGGTTGGGAATTTGCTGGCATTACACTCAAACAATTAGAGTCAAATCCGGCATTAATGTTACAAGGACTTTACTATAGTATTCCTTTAATGTTAATCTTCGCCTTTCATGAATTCAGCCATTATCTAACAGCGATTCGCTACAAAATTCGCGCCACTTTGCCCTATTTTATTCCCGTTCCTTTATTGTTAGGAACTTTCGGAGCTTTTACCCAAATGCGATCGCCCGTACCCAATCGCAAAGCCTTATTTGACGTGGCGATCGCCGGCCCTTATGGTGGTCTGATCGTGACTATTCCGATTTTTATCTGGGGTCTGGCTCAATCTACAGTGGTGGCGATCGACCCGGATAACACCAGTATCTTAAATTTTGATGCTTTAGATCCGAGATTTTCTTTGCTCTTATCTTTGCTGGCGAAAATAGCCTTGGGATCTCAATTAGAACCGGGAATGGCGATCGACCTTCATCCTGCTGCACTCGCCGGTTATATTGGTTTAATTTTAGCCGCATTTAATTTAATGCCCGTCGGCCAACTCGATGGCGGCCATATAGTTCATGCTGTTTTCGGACAGCGTATGGCTTTAATTATCGGGCAAATAACTATTGTCTTAACCTTAATACTGGCAATAGTAAAACGAGATTTCGTTATTTGGGGTCTGTTCTTATTATTCATGCCGGCCGGACAACCAGCCTTAAACGACGTAACCGAACTGAACAATTGGCGGGATATGTTGGGCTTACTTTCTTTAGTAATTTTACTGATTATTTTGTTACCAATTCCCCCATCTCTAGCTGGGTTTCTCAATCTCTAAACTCTCAATGCGACTCGAAAACCGAAATTAACGTAACCTTCGTTAGCTAAAGCTCGAACTCGATTTGCACAACGACAAAATTTCGGTTGACTGCTCCAAGATCCGCCCCGCAAAACCCGATATTCTCCTCCTTCTAGTTCGAGGTCGCTCGACCATGCACTACCATCGTCAGGTGCACCTTGATAGTTAGGGTGCCACAAATCCTGACACCATTCATAGACGAGGCCGTGCATATCGTACAAACCAAAAGCGTTGGGGGGAAATTGACCGACAGGATTGGTTTTACCGCGATGTTTTCCTTCCGGTTCAGATGCGTAAGTAAATTTATCGTCGTAATTAGCTAAATTTCCCGTAATTGTCGGGCCGAAATAAAAAGGTGTTTGCGTTCCCGCACGGGCTGCATATTCCCACTCTGCTTCTGTAGCTAAAGTATAATTTCGTCCCGTTTCCCTTGACAATCGCTGACAAAATTCTGCAGCATCTTGCCAAGAGATTCCTTCTACGGGTAAATCTTCTCCGACAAAGAAAGCCGGATTAATTTTTAAATCCCGATTGACTCGCTCTAATCGAGCAACTTCTCGCCATTGAGCTTGAGTTATGGGATATTTACTCAGATAAAAAGGCGATATTCTGACTCGGTGTGCGGGGGTTTCATCCCGATCGCTGCCTCGTTCTCGCAAAGAGCTGCCCATGGTGAAAACTCCCCCAGGAATGGCGATCGACTCGATAACGATTCCACCTCCTAAATGTTCGCTGAAGTAATCAGCTTGTTTTTGCTCGGCTTCAATTATTTTCCCTTGTTTGTTAATGGTAACTACTTCAAAATTAAAATTTGCTAAAGTATTTTTAGTTGGCGAAGCGGGCAGGCGATCGAAAAAAATCCCTTCACTCGTACTTAAAATATTTTTTCCTACTACAGCTAAGAGAGTTCCCGTTCCGGTTAAAGCTGCTAATTTGATTGCATTTCTGCGACTGAGGGCTGTGTTTGGTGCGAGCGATAAAAATTTGTTGAATCCAGAAATATTGAAATGTTTTTTATTGTATGAGTTATCTGTAAAAATATATTGGGAACTTGCTACTCGAGTAGCTTGGGGTAAAGCTCGCAGCGTCACAGCACTATCCCACCAAGTTCTTACATTATCGGGCCGTTTGTCTTTATCTAAATTTAGTGCTTCAGTGAGTAATTTTTCCCAAGGCTGATTTAATTTAATTGGTTGCCAAGAGTTGTCCGATATTCTTTCTAATGCGTTGGGTGGTTTTTTACCCGATAGCATTTCATAAATCATGACCCCTAGTTCGTATAAGTCGCTAGCGGGGCCGACTTCTTTAGCCGAAATAACTTCTAAAGGTGCGTAGTCGAGGGTAAATGCTTGAGTAGTTTTGGTACTTATACTGTGCTTTGAAGCACCAAAATCGATTAAGACAACTCTGCCATTTGGTGCAATTAAGACATTATCTGGTTTAATATCGAGGTGATAAATTGATGCTTCATGAGCTGTAGCTAAAGCACTGACGATTGGAGCGATAATTAATTCGATTTCTTCTGGTTGTAGCGATCGAGAAGGTTCTAAATCTAGTTTTTCTCTTAAAGAAGGGCCGTTAATTAATTCCATCACGAGATAGGCTGTTTTACCCTGCTCGAAATAATCATGCACCCTAACTATGTTGGGATGGCTTAATTTTGCTAAAGTTTTTGCCTCTCTTAAAAACCTTTGCTTTCCCCTAAGATAAGCATTTTTACCTGAGGCTAATACTGTTAAATTTCCGGTAGTAGCATCTCTGATCGCATATTCGTGAGGATAAAATTCCTTAATTGCAACTTGTTGTTCGGTTTTTACGTGCATGGCTTGGTAAGTGATACCGAAACCACCCCGACCGAGAGGATAATCGATATGATACTTATTGTCAAGGATCGTACCGTTAGATAAAACATCCCGCATTAGCGAAGGGAGGTGAACCTTACATCGGGGACAAGTAACGGTTGATAGGGGTAATTTGTCTAGATAGCAATTAAGACAGCGCACGGAGCAATTCCTAAAATCTCGATTCTAAAGTCAATCTCAATATATACTAACGATCATTTTATAATTCGATTAATATTTCTGCATTTCTGGGGATCTCGATTCTTACCGATCTGTAATTATTAATTTGACGATTAAATCGGTTGAGGTAATTATCATTGTAGCGATCGCACCCGCAATCAGTCGAAATTTTTCGGTGTAGATCTTGCATTCTTCATTTAGTTTTGTTAAGATTTGCGTGTAATTACTTAAATAAGTAAAGCACCCAAGTAATATGAACGCTCAAACTCAAAATCATTTAGCTCAATCTCAACAAAATCCTCTAGCAGCAATCTTTTTTATCTGTGGTGCTTTGCACGTCTACACCGCAATTAAAACTAAGAAAAGAAATAACTTTGAGCTTCTAGAAATAGCTGCCAAAATGTTCGCTCCTCTATTGAAAAAAATCTTAGTCGGGATCTTATTTGGAACAGTTTTTGTAGAAGCGATCTTTCAGTAACATTAGTTTAACTGAGTCAGAGGTTTTCCAAATCAGACAAACAGTTGTGAAGAAAAAAAACAGAGAATAGATTGCAACTTGTTCGATAATCTCCTGAATTCGCCGTCGCTCCTCAATCTCGCTTTAGTAAGTCAAGTTAGTAAGTCAAGAAAGATTAAACGACGAAATTAAATCGATCGAACAAAATAAAGTTATTCTTGTATTGCTTGAAGTAAATTGAGGGAATGATTTCAAAAAATCTCTTTAATTAAAAGCGATCGAGATAATTTAGGAAAACAATAATGAAAATTTGTCATAATTGCGGAGCTTCAAACACCGATGCTGCTAAATTTTGCGTTGAATGTGGAGTCGCTTTAACAACCGATCGACCAACTTCACCAAATCGATCTAAATTCGATCGGACAGAAATACAACCAACCGTAATTCCCCCTAAAATCAAATCTCAACTCGATCGAGAGGAATTAACAGCAAATTCCAGCACTTCTGACAAGACTACAAAGGTGAGCGACCCCAAGGCGATCGCAATAGTTCGCCGTAGATTGGAAAAACTCAAAGCAAAACGTCAAGCTGATATCATGTTTGTCTTAGACTGTACTGAAAGTATGGGCGGAGAAATTGAAGCGATTAAAGACAGTATCATTGATTTTACCGATAGTATCGAATCAGAAGGTGTCAGAGCTAGAGTCGGTCTAGTTGAGTTTCGCGATCGCCTCTGTGGAGAACAACAGCGCGTTTTAACCTTTAACGGTGAATTATTTACAAACAATACCAAAGCTTTTCGTCGCGAAGTTGCAAAACTGAAAGCTATTGGGGGTGGCGACTGGCCCGAGAGCAGTTTAGATGCAATTATGCTAGCTTTGCAGCAACCATTTACGACCACAGGAAACAAAACAATTGTTTTAGTAACCGATGCACCACCCCATATCCCCGATAAAGATACCCAAACTATTGAAGAAGTAATCAGAACGATTCGCGATCGCAAAATAGACCGAATTTATTTAGTGATGCGGACTCAAGATCCCGAATCTCAAGTATATTTAAAGCTCTTGGAAGCGACTAGAGGACTAGCTTTTGAATTAGGCAAAGGTAATGATTTCCGCGAGCGAGCTGAAGACTTTAAAAGAACTTTAATGGCTTTGGGTAAAACAATTTCTCAAGCAACTAGATAATTATTTTCGCCCACTATCATGAAAGTGGGTTTATTTAAAATAATAGTATCCTTTAATAAGATTAATCATAATATTCAGATTATACGCTTTCCAGGAACCGATATTAGTGTTAGCATACGAACGGAGAATGAGGATCGGCAGGTTAGATTTGTCGTAAATATAGGCAGATTTTTCTGAGAAAGTATTAACGAAAATCTCTCCGAAACTTGGGATCTCTACACAATTACATTTGGAGAGAAATTAATGTCGGTATATATAGGTAATCTATCCTTTGATGTTACAGAGGAAGATTTAGAGAGCGTGTTTGCAGATTACGGAACCGTAAAAAAAATCACTCTCCCCCGCGATAGAGAAACGGGCAAAATGAGAGGTTTTGGCTTCGTAGAGATGGAAAACGAAGCAGACGAGGAAAAGGCGATCGCAGATCTAGATCGAGCCGAATGGATGGGACGAACTCTTAAAGTAAATAAAGCTAGACCCAGAGAAAAAAGAAGTTCTTTTAGTGGCGGCGGAAACAATCGCAAAAACGATTACTTTAAAAGTGATTTTTAATTAAATAGATGTCGAAAAGGGTCTGCAATCGGGATAAGTAATAATTTCGATCCCTTTTACTAGTTTTTTATTCTAATTTAAGAACAGTAATATCTTAAATTTATTATTTAAGAAAAAGATTATAAGTGAATCAATATTTCGCTACAGTAGCTCGAGGTTGGGAATCTCTCGCAGCGATAGAAATAGAGAATTTAGGCGGAAAATCGGTAAGTAACGGCTTTTGTGGGGTTAACTTCTGTGGCGATCGCCAATTACTTTATAAAACAAATTTACACGCGAGATTGCCATTTAGAATCCTATTAAAAATAGACGAATTTCCCTGTCAAGATGCCGACGATCTTTATCGGGGTATCAAAAAGATAGATTGGCAACTCTATTTGAGTCCCGATTACAGTTTAGCTGTTAATGCAACTGGTAAAAATAAAGCTCTCAACCACACTCACTTTACCGCTTTACAAGTAAAAAATGCCATCGTAGATCGCCAGCGTGAAGAATTAGGAGATCGATCGCCGATCGATCCGAAAAACCCCGATGTATTAGTTAACGTACATATCGATCGCGATCGTTGTCTTGTCAGTCTCGATAGTTCTGGAAGTAGCTTGCATCGTCGCGGTTACCGTCGTGCCGTTGGTTCAGCACCTTTAAAAGAGTCTTTGGCTGCAGGTTTAATTAGTTTATCGGATTGGCAGCCAGATCTGCCTTTTTTCGACCCTCTTTGCGGTAGCGGAACTCTCCCGATTGAAGCTGGATTGCAAGCTTTAAATATCGCTCCAGGGTTGTTTCGGACTAACTTTGGTTTTGAAACTTGGCCGGACTTCGATCGCACTCTCTGGAACAATCTAGTCAAACAAGCAAGAAGCGATCGCAAAGATAGTTTGATGGCTGGTATTTCCGGGAGCGATCGCGATCGCGATGTTATCAAACAAGCTCGAGACAATGCTTTTATTTGTGGTTTAGAAAAACAGATCCAATTCCAGCAAAAGGATCTAGCTCGGATCGAAGCTCCGGCCGATCGGGGAGTTTTATTTTGCAACCCCCCCTATGGAGCGAGATTGGGGAGCGATCGCGACTTGGGTGAATTCTATCGGTTATTAGGAAAAGTCCTCAAAGAAAGATTTAAAGGTTGGACTGCTTTTGTTTTAAGCGGGAACAAACAACTTGCTAGTTCGATTGGTTTAAAATCTTCTCAAAGAATACCTTTTTACAACGGGAGTATTCCCTGTAAATTAATGAAGTACGAATTATATTAAACAAGCAACAATTACCATAGAAGGAGAAAGAAATATTAAGAAATATAAAATATGAAAAAAGCGATCGTCATCGGTGCGGGAATAGGAGGGTTAACAGCAGGAGCGTTACTCGCTCGCAGGGGATATGAAGTAAAAATATTTGACCAAGCGATCGTCCCGGGAGGATGCGCTTCTACTTTTAAAAGAAAAGGTTTCACTTTTGATGTTGGAGCGACTCAAGTCGCGGGTTTAGAAGAAGGTGGAATTCATAAAAGAATCTTCGATGAATTAGAAATAGAAGTACCTGCAGCTACCAACTGCGATCCAGCTTGTGCGGTGTTTTTGCCAGGAGAAAGCGAACCAATTAACGTCTGGCGAGATCCCCAAAAATGGGCCGCAGAGAGACAAAAACAATTTCCCGGTAGCGAACCATTTTGGCAACTATTAAATAAACTCTACGTTGCTTCCTGGAAATTTCAAGCCAAAGATCCCGTATTACCACCCCGCAACCTTTGGGACTTGTGGCAATTAGTATCTTCAATTAGATTAGATACTTTCATTACCTTTCCTTTTACCCTCATGACAGTTGGTGATGCGCTGCGCTTGTATGGCTTGTACGGCGATCGCCGACTGAAAACCTTTTTAGACATTCAATTAAAACTATATTCCCAAGTTAATGCAGACGAAACAGCATTATTATTTGCCGCAACAGCTCTAGCCGTATCCCAAGCACCGCGAGGACTGTATCATTTACAAGGCAGCATGCAAGTCTTGAGCGATCGCCTTGTAGCAGGGTTAGAAAAATATGGCGGTAAACTCTTGATGCGCCATACAGTAGAAAAAATTAATACCGAATCTGGTAAATTAAATTCAGTAACGATCCGCGATCGAAAAACTGACAAAGTTTGGCAAGAAACAGCCGATGAAATCATTGCTAACGTCACGGTACAGAATTTAATCGAATTGCTCGATCGAGACGTTCTGCCTAATTATAGAAAGAGAGTAGATAAACTACCAGAAGCATCGGGAGCATTTGTAATTTATTTAGGAGTCGATCGCGCCGCTATTCCAGATGAATGTCCGCCTCACTTACAATTCCTCTACAATTACGATGAGGTAATCGGCGAAAACAACTCCTTATTCGTATCCGTCAGCAAACCAGGAGATGGGAGAAGTCCAGAGGGAAAAGCAACTATCATCGCTTCTAGCTTTACCAATGTCGGGATGTGGTGGAAAGGAACTAAAGCCGAATACGAGCTACTCAAACAAAAATATACCGACGAAGCGATCGAACTATTGGCAAGATACTTTAAATTAACTCCAGAAACAATTATCCATCAAGAAACAGCAACCCCGCGAACTTTTGCCCGTTATACAGCTCGAGAAAAGGGTATAGTAGGGGGTATAGGTCAAAGAGTGGCTACATTTGGCCCTTTTGGTTTTGCTACTCGGACTCCGATTAAAAATCTTTGGTTAGTAGGAGATTCAGTTCATCCCGGGGAAGGGACTGCAGGAGTTAGCTATTGCGCTCTAACCGCAGTCCAACAAATTGAGGCTAACGCTTCAATTAATTAGTTCCTCGAGTTAACATAATCGGTAAACAAGCTAATTAATTTAGAGAGGAATAAACTTAATTTATGAATGCTGCTTCCTTAATCACTGAAAGTCTTGCTAATTTCTTACAAATTTACATGATTTTGCTATTTGTAAGAATTTTACTTTCATGGTTTCAAACTGCCGAATGGGCTAATCAAATTATGTCCTTCTTAAGTCCAATTACCGACCCTTATTTAAACATTTTCCGCTCTTTTATCCCCAGTCTTGGGGGAATAGATATTTCTCCTATTTTGGCAATCTTCCTTTTACAATTTGTTGCCAACTTATTAGCGGGTTTCTAATCGTCATAATAAAAAGGACGAACTCTACCCGCAAAGCCAGAGGCTTTAAATTGCTTCAATTTTAAGGGTGTCGGTTGATTAGCAGCAACGCTAATTCTAATTTCAAAATCACTGACACCTGGAGGCACTTCCTCAATCGTACCCACTCTACCGCGATTTTCATAAACTGAATTATTGTTAGCATCGTAAATTCTGCCATATACATCGGCATCGACTACATTTTTACCGGAAGTATTATTGGCTTTGCCTGTAATAATAAAACAATTTGCTGGAGTTAGTTCTCCGCTAGTCACGTTGCCTCTCGATAATTCTACGGGACATTCGTGATAATCGAGATCTGTGAGTTTAATTTGAGTTAGTGCCAAAGCATCGGGACTGATCCACAACCCGATAACTGACAAAAGAAAACAAACAACAACAACAATTAAAGGGTTCGATCGCATAAAACTTGATAGCTGAAAACTTTATAATTTAGCTTAGCGCGAATTGTCCGCAGAATATAGTTATTCGCTCTATTAATTATAATGTTCGTTTGCAGAAGCGCACCGCCCGTGGCGAGGTCTCCTCGCCTATAAGGACGGAGCAAGCAGGCAATAGGCAATAGGCAATAGGCAAAAAAAGCTTTGTAAATTACCTGGCAATTAACTACACTAAAACTTCACGATACAGTTGCATGTCGCGATCGCAATAGTAACGATTGTGATTATTTTGGCAAATACTTACCCCAGTCCGGCGATCGATTCAACAATTTTTCTTGCGTTGCGATCGAGCTGGTGTTGCAAGTATTCCTAACCCTAAGATTGCCGTTCTAATTATTAGTTTGAGTTGCACGATTTCCCCCTAATAACCAAGCAACTTTTTAAAGTTTCTGTTTGTTATTTAACAAGATTTAGTTTAACAGGATTAACCTTTTTAATCTCGCCTGTTTTGTCTAAAAGCAAGTAGCTTTTTACGCATTTGCAATCATTAAATAAAAAAATAATAACTTCTCAAGTAAAATACATAAAATTTAGCTATTGTGTTAATTTAAAATATTTTGCTAGCAGCCAAGCCAATCGAGTTACTTTTTACGATTCAATTGGGATTGATATTTTGTAAGAAAATAAATAATAAACTGCCATTTCTTGATGTTTCAAAGGATTTAGCTATTTAGATCGGAAGGCAGAGGGCAGAAGGATAATCCTTAATCTGTAAGCTTTTTGCCAAGATTAAATGTCTTAACTTTTAGTTCGATCGCTTTAAATCCAAATAAAAATCGCAAAAAACAAGAAATTATAAGTTAAAAAAGTTTCTTAATAGATTGAGTTTTATAATTCTTAACGAAGACAAGAGAATATTCTCGAAGCAGACAAAAGATTTGGTTGCCTGAGAGATTAAATAACCCTTAAAAACAAACCAAAAATCAATCGATTTCAATTTAAGATCTCCAGAAAAGTGGTACTGTATTTCTTACTACAAATAACAGCAAGTAAACCCGTTAAATACTCGCTTTAAATCGATGAATCGGAAAAGACTAAAAAGAAATTATTATGTCTTACTATTTGCGATCGTACTGGGTACGTCCGCGCTGCTTTTTCCTCAATCTACTCGAGCACAAATAGATCTAGAACCACCACCAGATCCCCAACCCTTACCCGATCGCAATTTACCACCTTTAGAATTGCCAAAAGATCCAGTTCCTCAGCCAGAAAAAAGACCTTTTGGCGATAATATAATTGTCAGAAAATTTAATATTGTTGGCAATACAGCATTCAGTACGACTAAATTACAAGAAATCGTTGCACCTTATCTCGATCGCCCGATTTCTTTTGCTGAGTTACTCGAGTCTGCATCTCAAATTACTCAATTATATATAGACGAGGGTTATATTACATCAGGTGCGTTTATTCCTCCCCAAGAAATTCGCAATGGTGCTGTTAAGATTCAAATCTTGGAAGGATCGGTTCAAGAAATTAATATTACAGGTTTAGATCGGCTCAATTCTGGTTATGTTCGCTCTCGAGTCAAAAAAGGAGCAAAAGTTCCCTTCAACCGCGATCGATTGTTACTAGC
>JASJCW010000353.1 GCA_030065265.1 Prochloraceae cyanobacterium | reverse complement strand
GAAGAGTTACAGAGGGCGATCGCCTTACATAGAAACTAAACGCAATATCAAAATGACAAAATTCCTACTGGATAAAAGTTTTGGACTCTAGTTTCTAACAGCTTTACAAGTAAAGTTCGGTAGAACCAATTAAAATTACTAACTACAATGCGAAAAATGTTAACAAACAAAAAAACTTTAGAGCGAACAAGAGCCGGCGATCGCAAACAGAAAATAAAGACTAATGTTAAGAAAAATACGAGCGAGCGATCGCAGTTGTAGATTGATTTTTTTGAAGATTTTTATCGATCGCCCCTCAAATTAAGTAAAATATGTCGTTAAGCAATAAAAAGAGGAATAATTTATGATTAAATAGCCTTACTGAAGTCAAACAAACCATCAAGTAAGCAAACTTATTATTTATGGAAGTATTAACGATCGTACTTTCGGGATTATTGGGAATTCTCGCGCCGATCGGATTTGTTGGCGATACTATAGCAGCAAAAAATTTAAACAAGAGAATTGAAAACGCCGAAGTCTTAGCCGTAAGAATAGATAATGCACCGAGCTATCAACTAATTCAAGGAAAAGTAAACAAAGTACGCATAGCGACAAGAAAATTAGAAATAATTCCAGAACTAATCATAGACACTTTTGAATTAGAAACCGATGCGATCGATTTAGACTTAAAAACCCTACAACAAGGAGGTGAAAATTCATTCAATCGTGCTTTAAGGAAACCATTGCAAGGTGGAGTGCGTCTAGTAATAACCGAAGCAGATTTAAATCGAGCTTTAAAATCTCCTAGAGTCAATGAGAGGTTACAAAAAGCAGTCAATCAAGCCTTTAATGCCACAAATTACGAACTGTTAAATCCCGAAATCAAACTATTAGATAATAATCGCATAGCAGCCTCGGCAACAATAGACAGAGGAGAAGAGTCAAAACCTTTGGATATAATGTTCGAGTTAGGAATCAATATCTTGGAGGGAAGAAAACTCGAATTAGTTGAAATAGAAGCATCGATCGGCAAAAGAAAACTACCCAAAAGATTTTTAGCAAGTTTTGCCAAAGGAATTAACAAACGTTTAGATTTGCGTCGGCTAGAAGACAGAGGAATTACAGCCGTATTGTTGCAACTAGAAACAGAAAAAGAAAAGTTAAATATGGCAGGGTTGATTGCAATTGAAGGTTCAAAATGAGATCGACCAAAGTAAACTTCGATCGCAAATTGAAATTTTTAACTTAAAAATCAGATTTTTATGCAAAATCAATCACTAAGATTGCGATCGAGATTGTTTCAAATTAATTTAAAGAATTAAATTTCCGAGGAGATAAGTTAAAGTTATGCAAAACCAACAGATATCCCGTCGTTTTTCGAGAGGCTTAATTGCTGGAGTCTCGGTAGCCGCTTTAGCTTTGGGTGGGGGAACGGCTTGGTGGGCAACAAAATCGATTTTTAAGCCGATCTCCCAACACAGCAACACCTTCACGATCGGCGAATCAGCACACGAGCAAAAACTCTATGCTTATTGGATTAGACCGACAGAAACGGGCATAGAATTAATTCCTGCTCCAGTGACAATCGCAAAAGAGCAACTGGATAAACCCGAACAAATGTTGATCGGAGCATTTCAACGCTTGTTAGCAGGAAATCCGATTAAAAGCGGTTATTCTAGCGCAATTCCCCAAGGAACTAAATTGCTCGGTTTAAAATTGCAAGATAACGAAGTCAGCATCAACCTTTCTCGAGAATTTACTGTAGGTGGTGGTAGTGCTTCGACGATCGCTCGTTTGGGACAAATTATTTATACGGCCAGCAGTTTAGATCCGCAAACCAAAATTCGTATTTTAGTAGAAGGAGAACCTTTAGAAGTTTTAGGTGGAGAAGGATTGCTTGTCGAACAACCGATTACTCGAGCAATTTTTAAAGCAGATTTTCAACTCGAAGGAGAGAAAAATTAAAGAACAGAAAGCAGAGAGCAGGGTGCAGATCGGGAGATCGGAGTTTTAATTCTGACTCTTGACTCGCTATTTGTTACTCCCTACTCTTCTACCTACTATCTATCTATATTGTTTTCTTATCCGGGATTTATCCACATTAAAGTTTGACCGTACTCTACAGGTTGACCGTTCTCGACCGCAATTTCGACGATCTCTCCCGATATTTCTGCATCAATTTCGTTCATTAATTTCATCGCTTCGATAATACAAACAGTTTGCCCTGGAGCAACCCGATCGCCAACATCGACAAAAGGAGGTTCATCTGGCGCGGGTGCGCGATAGAAAGTCCCGACCATTGGCGAAGTAATTTCAAGCCAATTTTTGTCCCTTTTTGCTGGAGGAGCAGGTTCGCTAGATTGCTTATTATCTGCAGAATGATTCGGGAGTGAGACCGCTTCGGTGACAGTTTCACGATCGCTAGGGAGAAGGATCTCTCGAGCAACTACGGTTTTTTCTTGGCGAACTATCAGTTCGAGATTCTCACTTTTGAGAGTCACTTCAGTGATATCAGTGCTGGCGATCGCAGCGATTAATTGGCGAATTTCATTAAAATCTATCGACACATTTTTCCTCAACTAATAACAAATAATTATTACTCTCGCCCTAAATAAGAATCGTTGCGAGTATCGATTTTAATTCTTTCTCCTATAGAAATAAATAAAGGAACCATCACCTGCGCCCCGGTTTCGACAATTGCCGGTTTAGTCCCTCCTGTAGCCGTATCTCCTTTAACTCCGGGATCGGTATCGGTAACTTCTAAAACAACAGTAGTCGGTAATTCGACATCGATCACTTGTTCGCCCCAGGAAATCACATTGACTTCCATTTCTTCTTTAATGTATTTAACGCGATCGCCAATTTCAGACTCGTTTAAACGGGTTTCTTCAAAAGTCTGCATATCCATGAAAACAAACTGCTCGGCATCCTTATAGGTGTATTGCATAGTTCGTTTTTCCAGAGTAGCTTGGGGAACTGTTTCACCCGCACGAAAAGTTCTTTCGACTACCCCCCCAGTTTGGACGTTTTTGAGCTTAGTACGGACGAAAGCAGAGCCTTTACCGGGCTTCACGTGAAGGAATTCCACCACCCGCCATACATTCCCGTCGAGTTCTATAGTTGTCCCAGTACGAAAGTCGTTGGAAGAAATCATTACTCTGTATAGCTGTAGAAAGATCGACTTAACATTTTACCGGATCGAGGGCTAGATCGAATAGAAACCCTTAACAAAAGGAAGAAGTTCGATTCTGTCGCGATCGACTCCCTAGGGACACAAACGTGGGAAGATAGTTTGGGGAAGATAACGAATCGAATATGAAACTACAAAAATATTTAAACCTAGATTGGTGCAAATCTTTACTTAAAACAACGATCGTGGCTGTTTTGCTATTGAGTTTGTCAGTTGGTTTGAGTGGAGCTTGGTGGGATGGGAATGATAACCAAACAGCCCGTAAAAGTGTTTTAGCTCAAGGCGATGCGATTACAGATCCGACTGCGATTTTGCGATACGCTCTGCCTATTGATAATGAAGAAGTTCGCCGACTTCAGGGTCATATAGAAGCTATTTCTAAAGATTTACGCGCCAAACGCTGGCCCCCAATTAATCAAAATGTTAAATCGGCTGCAAGAATTTTAACTCTCAAAGACGATCGCATTTTAGCCGGAGTGCCGACAGAACGACAAACTGAGGCTCAATCTATTCTCGATGAGATGGTAAAAGATGTTGATGCTCTCAAAGAGGTTGTCGAAGCTCAAGATAAAGAAGCTACTTGGACTGCTCGTCGCAAAGTTCTCGATCGCATCACGGATCTAGAAGAGTTGATGGTGCAAGGCTTTCCTTACGAAGTTCCTTCAGAATACGCTAATTTACCTCAGTTATTAGGTCGAGCTACCGTTAAAATTGAAACAAATAAAGGAGATCTCACCGTTGTTGTTGACGGTTATAGCGCGCCAGTGACTGCTGGGGGCTTTGTAGATTTAGTCCAACGCGGTTTCTATGATGGTTTAGAGTTTTTTAATGTTGAAGGCTTTGCCCTACAAACTGGCAACCCAGAAGGCCCCGAAGAAGGCTTTATCGATCCCGATACTGGAGAATATCGCGCGATTCCTTTAGAAGTTTTAGTCAGAGATGAACCCGAACCGATTTACGGTTTTACTCTCGAAGAAATTGGCATTTATTTGCCCGATTTAGTTCTTCCTTTTAATGCCTATGGTGCGGTTGCTTTGGCTCGTCCCGACTCCGATCCTAATGGTGGCTCTTCTCAATTTTTCTTCTTTAAGTTCGATACCGAATTAACTCCTCCTGGCTTCAATTTAATGGACGGTCGTTATGCAATCTTTGGCTATTTGGTAGACGGTAAAAACGTTCTCGAAAAACTTACCGATGGCGATAAAATTATTTCTGCTACCGCGATCGATGGCATAGATAATTTAGTTGAGCCGAAAACTTAACGAAGGAAAACCAGAGAAGAAGGGAATTTTTTTCTTTTTGTTATTTCTCAATTGGCGATCGCAACTAATTTTCGATCGCTATTTTATTTATTACTTTTAATTACATTTAATTGACAATCTTCTCTCTTTGTTCGATAGACTTTTAAGGAATCAAATATTAATTTAAGCTAAAATTATCCTTTTGATTATCAATTTTAAACTATATAAACTGGTTTTTAAAAATTTATAAAATATGAACAATTTAGGTAAAATAGTCAAAGATCTTGGTGAAAAAGGTCTAATTGAAAGAGTCAAAGATTTTTGTGCTAAAGATACCGTAGGGGATGATGCTGCAGTAGTAGATTTATCACCGGGACAATCTCTCGTCGTGACCACAGACTTGTTAGTAGAAGGAGTTCACTTTAGCGATCGCACCACAAGTCCTTTTGATGTAGGTTGGCGCGCTGCTACGGCTAATTTATCAGATCTTGCCGCGATGGGAGCATTTCCCATCGGCATTACCGTCGGTTTATCCCTTCCCGGAGAAGTTGCCCTCGACTGGGTAGATGAATTATACCGAGGATTGAATGATTGTTTGGCTAATTATAATACGAAAATATTGGGGGGCGATATTTGCTATTCTCCGGTGATTACCGTTGCCATCAATGCTTTCGGTCAAGTCTTTCCGAATCGAGTGATTAGCCGCAATAATGCCCGACCTGGAGACGCGATCGTCGTGACGGGATATCACGGCAATTCTCGAGCGGGATTAGAATTACTGTTACATCCCAACAATATTACAAAAGATTTTCCCCAAAGCGATCGCGAGAATTTAATTGCCGCACACCAAAGACCAATTCCGAGATTCGACATTCTAGAACATCTTTGGCAAGTTACCGATCTACCTAGAGTTGCTGGCATGGATAGTAGCGACGGTTTAGCCGATGCTTTAGTCCAAATCTGCCGTGCTAGTAAAGTAGGTGCAACAATCGATCTTCGCGCCATTCCTATTTTACCGGCCCTCAGCAATATTTTTTCTCACCAGCAAGCTTTACAATACGCTTTATATGGCGGCGAAGATTTTGAATTAGTGTTATGTCTTCCTCCCGAAAACGCTAGGGATTTAGTCCAATTATTAGGCCCTAATGCCGCAAAGATCGGCCGAATTACGAAAGGTGAAAATGTCGAACTAATTGATTCTAAAAAAATATATCCGCAGCAAATTCTAAGTTTAGATCGAGGGTTTCAACATTTTTAACTAACTTCCATCGAAGAAAGAAGGCAAAAGTCAAAAGCGCACCGCCCGTGGCAGTTACTGCCTATAAGGACGGAGCAAGAAGGCAAAAGTAAAAAGTAAGAAGTGGATTCGAGATCCTGCGTCGGAAGGCACTCCCTACTATCTACTACCTACTACCTACTACCTACTCATTTGCCTTTATTGTCCGACAATTTGAATTAAGAGAGTTCTTTGACGCGGCCCGTCTAATTCAAAAAATAAGATCGATTGATAAGTCCCTAAAGCTAATTTTCCATCGATTATAGGAATGGTTTCACTATTATTTAAAGTCATTGCCATTAGATGAGAATGAGCATTTTTAGGTTCGTCAGGAGGAACGGTTCTCAAATGAAGATCGTTGTGTAAATATTTATCTGTTTCTGGGGCTAATTTGCTCAGATATACTTTGAGATCTTCTAATAATCTTATTTCATTTTCGTTAATAGCT
>JASJCW010000352.1 GCA_030065265.1 Prochloraceae cyanobacterium | reverse complement strand
GATCGCTTATCTCTTCTTTATTCTGTTTAATTTCTGCTAAATAACTAGAACTGGCAGCTTCAGTTTTAGTGCAATCTCTTAAATTATGTCCTTCAGTAATTAGCTCGAGCTTAAGTAACTTAACCAGATTAAGTTTTTCATAATTTTCCCTAGCTTTAAATTGAGCGTAAGCCTTTGAATGAGGACATTTAAACTCTCCAGTTTCAGCATCAAACATTTGATTTAATTGTTTGAGAACGTCTCGATTCTGGGGTTTTCGTCCTAACTGTTTGCTGATTTTAGTCTTAGCTATCCCGATTAAGGATTCGAGATTGTAATCGAAAAGTTCCCCAGAAATTTCTTTAACTGAAGTCGATCGCATCCCATCAGGGATTATACCAACATTTTTGCAGTAAATAATTCTCGGTACTGGGTTTCTATATCTTGCCAAAGATTGCCTAATTTCTGATGGGGTTAAAACTCCAGTAAAAATGCCAAAAACTAAATCGAAGGCATCAACATCGATACTAACTCCAATGTAAATGGTAGGAGTATAAGCGAGAACGAAGAGAGGTTTTTTAGTTAAATTACTATTAATATTTTGGATAAATTCTTTGCCTTCTTTGGTTTCAGAAAACTCGCTGTCGCAAATAATTAATTGTTCTGCTTTTTCAGGGAATTTCTCGCACAACATTTTTTCTAAAGCTCGAGCTTCTTTTTGAGAGTCCAGGGCGATCGCTATTCTTTTATCCTGTGCGATCGCATCAATAACTTGCTCGTAAACCTTCTCTTTATTTTTCTGACCACCGGAATAAAAGTCAATATCCCAAGGGTAGGGAGTTTTATGTTTGTTGACGATCGTCGTAATTTTGGCAGAAGGAGCAAAGGCTTTAACGTAGTTGAGGGACGGATCGGATAAATCTGCATCGAGCAAAATGACAGCTCCTTGGTTATTAAGAGCTTCACCCATCGTTTCCTCTAGTCCCGCTAGAATGCGACTACGCTTATTTTTGAGCGTATTCGATGTTAGGAGATGCTTGAATCCGGTTTCGGCTTCATCGATGATAAATACTACTCTGTGCCAATCTTCTCGCGGGTAGATTTTCAAAAAACTATCGTAGCAAAGAGCAAGTGCATCCGCCAACGTCGCTTTCTCAACTAGTACCAGTTTTTTCTCAATAACGGTTCTTTTGCCCAATCGGATTGTATCTTGACCTAATAAGCCATATTGCCGATGTTCTTCTAAGGTTATTTCAACTTCGACCTCTTCTACCCTGTAATAACCTTCATCGTCAATATAATTAATGTCTAATTTACCTGCTTGCTCTCTGGCTAACATTACTCTTGGTGTAATGCTGATGATTATCTTTCCCTCATCGAGAGCTTTTGTTTTTAACTTATTTACTTGGTGTGTTTTTCCGGTGGCTTTCTCCGAATCGATCGCAATAATTCCCTGAATCTCAATGTCGAGGTCTGGCAATCTTTGGGCATCAAATTCTAAATCTGGTTTGTAGGTTAGGTTTTTGAGTTGACGATATTCTTGATATTGTTGGCGATGATATTCATCTTTTTGCAAGTCGGCGAGGATTTCTCGACCTTCTTGATTTGACCTTAAAGTCGGTTCGCACAGCTTAAGATACTTTTCTATCGAAATATATTTTATTTGAGATAGGCGATCGGTCTCGATTTCATCAATATCTCCCTCTGCTTTAGTTGTTTGATTCCACCATGCCACTTTGACCGAGTAGCCCAGTTTCTTCAACAATTTGAAAGTGTTTTTGTAAATCTTTATTATATTTTCGTTTTTTATCGATCCGGCATCCGCAAACAGGACAATTGTTGCAGATTGTTGCGGGTCAAGAAAATCTAAATAATGTCTTAATAATTTGGCACTCCGAGTAAAATTTCCTCCACTCGCTCCAATAAAAGGAATGTTTAATCTCAGTGCGGCGATCGCTCCTTTAAATCCTATTCCTTCCGTTAAGCCGATAATATTAGAAACTCGATTGTAGTCAGGAGGCAGATGGAGTGAGAGCGGTAAGTCTCCATTTTGGAGATGAGAGCTTGGTCTATTTGCCCTTTTTCTTTCTCCAGCTAACCATACATACTTCCTTCTCGAAGTCAGAAGTGTGAAGTCAGAAGTCAGAAGTTTCTTAGTTTGAAAGTTATTTTCTCCAGCTTGAATTTTTGAATTTAACTTATGACTTGTATCATCAATACTTTTGTGTTCAAGCAATTGATTCTTATTATTTCTGACTTCTGACTTCTGACTCCTGACTTCTGCGTCGTCTAGACGCACCTGTAAGCCGATATAAAGCCCTTCTTCGTTCTTGATGGGGATAAGTATCCCATCGCCTTGAATTAGCAGCGATTTGCCTCCTAATCTTACACCAGGGAAAAGATCGCTTACTGGAATATCTAATCCTTGCCACTGATGGACTGATTTGCAATCTGCTTCTTTAATTAGCTCATCGATTTTCTTAGCTTCTAATCCTAATACTGAAAAGCGTTTTCTGAGCTTTTCTAAGTGGGACGGCCATAACCAGAGTTGGTCTAAGATTTTCCTGATTTGGCGATCGCGTTCTTCAATTGATAACGAATTCGCATACTGTGCGGCAATTTCTGCTTCTCTTTGTCTTTTCTCTTCGAGATCTGCTAACCGCCTTTGTTCTTTCTCGAACTCCGATAACTGTCTTTGTTCTTCGCTCCAGGCTTCGCGATCTTCGATTAGTTGATACATCCCGAATCCGAGCGCATCATCCCTTAAATAATAATATTTGGGTGAGCCTGCGCCACGATAGCGACAGTGTACTATATTTGTCCTTTTACGTCTTCTACAGCCCTTTTTCTTCCCGAAGCAGTTCGGACAATCGCCATTAGTATAATACTCCCAATCACCGCTCATGGCTCAGTCCCCCTGCTAATGACGTATGGTTCAATAAAAACGGACATAAAAACCCCACAACCTCTGTCATCACTCCTCCTCAAAGGTTTTATTGCTTTCTAATTAATCTTGTTAATACCGCCTTTTAAGTCTTACAGCACCGTATTTTCAGCCAAAAAATGTCATAATTTATCTGTTCTCCTTGCCCTTTATTCAATCTATTAGATTTATTCTGTTCTCATTTTACACCTGATAGATGTAGTCAGTCCCTTTGACGGATGGATTTTTTATGAGTCAACTGCACCAAATCGATTTTTCTGCTGCTTTTCAAGAAACTATGGATCAATTAGGCTTAAGTTCTAAACAACTAGCTGAATCCTCCGGCAGAAGTCGTAACAATATTTCTGAAATCCGCAAAGGGAAAGTTAATACTGGCATTCAAGATTTTGCTGAATTACTCTCCCTCTGTGAAAGCCTCAAACCGGGTTTTATCGCTACTTTTGCTCGTAAACTCACCCCATCTCAATCCCTTCATCCCATCAACTGGGCTGCGACTATCGATCGCGCTTCCGAACAAGATGCGGTTTTAATCTTAGGTGCTATTTCGGCTAAATTTTCTCGTCTCCTTAATAACGGTCAATTAACTTCATCAGACAATCAGCCTAAATCTGCTTAGCTGTAATCTTTATTCAATTCGGTTGTTGTCTTCTGGAACGGAAGGTCAATAAGTCCTTCCGTTAAAGCCACTCAATTAGAATGCCGCCGTTTCAACAACAGATTGAGGTAAGGCAGCATTATCATCACTGTTAGAGTTAGCAGCTATTCCTGGAACAAGAGGATTCATTGACGCAGCTAACTCAGGGGAATCGCATCTAATGGCTGAAATCTTTGCCAGGAAAAGGTTCGATCGAGCTAAAAAAAATATTAATGAAAATTTTTATTGATATTTTTTATTCTTGAGTGAGATAAGTCAATAAAATAATTTTTAAACAGGGCGATCTCGCCTTCGCGAGATCCGAAGCTTTGCTTCGGTGCGTAGATTTAAGTAAAAAATAAATAATGTAATGTACATTCAGTCAAAAAAAACTGAATCAAGAAAAAATTAAAATAAAAAAATCAAATTAGATGGTTAAAACTTTAAGCAAATATTTTTCGTCCCACCCTGCTTTCTTACGCTTATTTTTTATTCCAGTTTTTGTAGTTTTCTCTTGCTTTAAAAGATTTAAAGCTATATGTCGAATAACTGCTAAGTTTTCAGGACTATAATCTTTTCTTATTCTCGAATCGTCTTCGCTAAAACTAACGTCTAAAACCCAATTCATCTGGTTTTCAATTGTCCAATGTTCGCGAATATTTGCCGCAAATTCTTGAGCATTATTATTCCGACTACTAATAAAATATCTTCTTTCAAGAGCTGTTTTATCTGTAGAGGTTTCAGTTCGTAAATAATCCACCATAATAACCGAACTTAAGTTAGCCCACTCATTTTTTTGATCTACTAGATTATTTACGTTATTTATTACTTGATAGAATCGAGTTTCCTCTCGACCTTTTACAACTTGGGATTGACGATATTCGCTCTTTTTAACTCCAGTCAATTCATTTAAAGTTAATGGCTTAAATAATTGTTCTACTCTTTCATAAAGACCACCTTGATTTTTCTTCAAAGTAATTAGATAGTCAGCACCTTTATCAATTATTTTTTGCGTTATCTTCTTCTGACACCCTATAGCATCAATAGTTACAAGCGCACCAGCAAGAGATAAAACCTGTAAAAGCTCTGGAATTGCTGTGATTTCATTTGATTTACAATCGACTTTTAACTGACCTAAAACTAAACCATTTGTTGCAGACCAGGCACTAACCATATGGATTGCGGCTTTATCATTACTACGAACAGCCGAAGGCTGCGGCTTCGCCTCCCGTAAGAATGTCGTAAAGTTTTACCATCAATTGCAATTACTTCCCCAAAAGTAATGCGACTTATTGATGATACCCAATCTAAAAAACATTTCTGTAATGCTTCAGGATTTATAAGAGAAAAAACTCTTGAAAATGTATCGTGAGATGGAATTCCATTAGGAAGTTCTAAAAATTTTTTTAACCACTTATATTTCGATTTTCCAAACAGTTCTATATCAGACCAACCATCAGCCCCACAAATTACGGCACAGATAGTAATAGTAATAATATCAATTAATTTATGACGTTTTGTTCTTTCTATTCTCGGATCTTTCAAATCTTTAAAGTAATCATCAATTGTAATTTTTGGTCTTAGCTTCATTTACTAATTAATCTTTATTTTTATTATAATTTTTTATCTTCAATTGGCGCACCGCAAAGGAGCGGATCTCTTCTCTCTCTGGCAAAGCCTGGGCTACGCCAGCGCATACATATTCAGTAGATTTTGTCAATACCAAGGTTGTTTCATCAAATAAATTTTAGATGCGATTCCCCTGATGCCCATGCCCGTCAAGAATATTGGTTATTGCTTAAAAATTGGTTCGATGGTTGTTTGCCAACTTCTGGAGTCAATACGGTAGTTCGTTTGGGTGGCACTAGCGATTTGTTGTCAGATTTTTTAGATCCTTACTTCCGTAAGGATTTGGGTTTTAATTACTATGTTCCCAACGATTATCGCGATACGATGCTGGCAGCTTTAGGTTTCGATTCTCTCCATAGCCCAGCAGCACTTGATTTTATTCGACTTAATCCGATTCGTTTTGCCGATGTTTGGGGTCTTTTCGTTGCTCTTTCTGGTTATCAGTACGATCGTGTTACTAAGATTAACTCAACCTCCGTCAGATCCAAACACCCCCTCCAAGCTAGAACTTAGATGCAAAGTTCAGTGAGATCAACTATTTATCTCCAATAAATAGTTTATATAGTTTAAACGATTTTAATTGATTTATTGCTACGCCTCTCAGGTAAAGAAGTGACCCGGCGCACGCCGGATCTGAAGCGGGAACTTCAGCACGTAGTTACTCATCAGATTTCGCTCTTGTTAGCCATAGTAGCGTTTTGAAGACAACGAGCTTTGAGAGTAACGATTCCAACTCCAGTTGAAGTAGTAAAATAAAAAAAAGCGGCACTTACCGCTCCAAATCTAGTTTATAAATCGTTTGTTAGCTAAAAAACGTTAACTTTATAGCTACTGCGATAATCGTACCGACTAAAGCAGTTAGAAGTCCGACAAACCAATTTCTGACTGCACCGATGTCG